>JALRBB010000476.1 GCA_023257915.1 Quisquiliibacterium sp.
TGTGCCCGGCAAGACAGACTCATTCGGCGCAGCACCTGAGCTCAGGGTCGCGATGGCGGCCGGAGAGACTTCCGGCGATCTGCTTGCCGCAGCGGTTCTGCGCGGACTGCAGGCACAGGGTGGCTGTGAGTCGGCCGGTATCGGTGGTCCGGCAATGGCTAAAGAAGGCTTTGAGTGCTGGTGGTCGATCGATGCCTTGTCGGTACGTGGGTATGCCGAGGTTCTGATAGCACTGCCCAGATTGCTCAAAATGCGTGCACAGCTTGCAGAGCGCATTCGAGACTATCGGCCGGAAGTGTTCGTGGGTGTCGATGCACCCGACTTCAATCTCAACCTTGAAACACGCCTGCGTAATTCGGGTATTCCGGTTGTGCACTTTATCAGTCCGTCCATCTGGGCCTGGCGGGCGGAGCGCATCGATGCGATCAAGCAAGCGGTCGATCACATGTTGCTGGTCTTTCCGTTCGAGCAAGCGTTGTATGACGATGCCGGCGTGCCTGCGACCTATGTCGGACATCCACTCGCCGATGCGATTCCGCTGAGTGTTGATCGCGATGCGGCAAGCAGGGCGCTCGGGCTTGACCCGGCACGCCCGACGGTGGCGCTATTGCCAGGATCGCGTCCGGACGAGATCCGTTACATGGGCCAGTTGTTTCTGGACGCCGCGCTCTGGATGCATGCGCGCCGCGCAGACATCCAGTTCGTGTTGCCAGCTGCCGGTGCACGACTGTTCGAGGCCTTGCGCGAACGGATCTCGCGTGGTCCGCACCAAGGGCTTTCGCTGACCCTGGTGCAGGGGCGTTCGCATGAAGCAATGGCTGCTGCTGACACAGTGCTGGTGGCCAGCGGAACCGCATCGCTGGAGGCCGCGTTGCTGCGCAAGCCAATGGTGATTGCCTACAAGATGGCTTGGCTCAGCTATCAATTGATGAAAAACAAGGGCTATCTTCCCTGGATCGGCTTGCCAAACATTCTCGCCAGGGAGTCGCTAGTTCCGGAATTCATCCAGCAACAGGCCTGCGCTCCCACGCTAGGTGCCGCGCTGTTGGCTCAGCTCGACGACGAGCCCTTGCGTGCCCGGCTGGCGGCACGTTTCGCTGAGATTCACCAGAGCCTGCGTCGCGACTGCGCGACCCGTGCTGCCAACCTAATACGCGAGCTTGTTGATGCCCGCCGCCGCTCGTCGACACACTGATCCAGCGCAACTCGGGCTTGCATGGCCGATTCACACTGCGCTTGTCTGCGGAGTGGACGAAGCAGGCAGGGGCCCTCTGGCCGGCGCGGTCTTTGCGGCAGCGGTGATTCTCGACCCGCTTCGTCCAGTTGATGGCTTGAAGGATTCCAAGGCATTAAGCGCGAGGCGACGAGAGCAGCTGGCTGCTCAAATCAAGGAGCACGCATTGGCATGGTCGATTGCGCATGCCAGTGTCCAGGAGATCGACCTGCTCAATATTCTGCAGGCGACGATGCTCGCGATGCAGCGCGCGGTCGAGCAACTCAACCCAGCTCCGGAGCTGGCGCGGATCGATGGCAATCGCGCCCCGACGCTGCATTGTGCTGTGCAGACCCTGGTTGGAGGCGACGCAATCGACCCTGCGATCTCGGCAGCATCGATCCTGGCCAAGACGGCAAGGGATGCGGACCTGCTGCTCCTGCACGAGCGCTATCCGTGCTATCGCTTCGATCTGCACAAGGGCTATCCGACTGCCGAGCATCTGCGCCTGCTCGCGTTGCACGGGCCCTGTCCGGAGCATCGAAGCAGCTTCGGTCCAGTTCGTCGGATAGTCGAACAAAGCGGCTCGCGATGACATCCAACCCGCTGCACCTGGCTTCAGCGCGACGGATCGCATCGCGTGACAACCCGCTGTATCGCGAGCTGCTGCAGCTCGCCGGCGTGTCAGGCGCTCGCAAGCGCCGAGAGGTGTGCCTGATCGAAGGCATCCATTTATGCGAAGCCTTCTTGACTACCGGCGCAGCGCCGATCCGTGTGGTGGTCGCCGATGATGCGCTACAGAACCCACAGGTGCTGGATTTGCTGCAGCGTTTCGGACTCGATCCGGTGATTCTCAGCGCGAGCCTCTACCGGCCCTTAAGTGCGGTCGAACACGGCGTCGGCTTGGCCATCGTGATCGACACCCCCAGGCCCTTGCTGCCCCAGCGGCTCGAGCAAGATGCGCTATACCTGGACAGGCTCCAAGATCCCGGAAATGTCGGCACGATCCTTCGCACCTGTGCCGCGGTCGGCATCCGAACAGTAATCACCGCTCCTGGCACCGCGGGGTGCTGGTCGCCCAAGGTGCTGCGGGCCGGCATGGGCGCCCATTTTCATTTGAGCATCCACGAGTCGGTCGCCTGGTCCGAACTCGGCGCCAGGATCGCCATGGAAGTGCGCGCGACCACCGCCGCTGCCACGACCCTGCTCTGGAACACAGATCTGAGCGCACCAGCCCTGTGGTTGCTCGGGCAGGAAGGTTCAGGGCTCGCCCCAGAACTGCTCGCCCAGGCCACTCGGAAGGTGGCAATCCCGCAATCGGAATCGGTCGAGTCCTTGAACGTTGGCGTTGCCGCAGCCCTGTGTCTGTACGAGCAGATGCGCCAGCGCCAAGGTCGCGACTGAGACCTCGCTTCTGACGACAGCGGCCTACCAGTCGATCTGCAACTCGTGCAGGATCGTCGCGGCAATTTCCTCAATCGACTTCGTGGTCGATGACAGCCAGCGGATCGACTCACGGCGCATCATCGATTCGGCTTCGGCAACTTCGTAGCGACAGGATTCCAGCGACGCATAGCGGCTGTTCGGGCGGCGTTCGAAGCGAACCTCGGCGAGGCGCTCTGGGGCGATCGACAAACCGAATAGCTTGGCCTTGTACTTGTACAGCACGTCTGGCAAGCGCCCACGCTCAAAATCCTCGGGGATCAGTGGATAGTTGGCGGCCTTGATGCCGTGCTGCATGGCCAGGTACAGACTGGTGGGCGTCTTTCCGCTGCGAGAGACCCCCACCAGAATCACGTCCGCATTCGCCAGATCGACATGCGATTGGCCGTCATCATGCGCCAATGAATAGTTGATTGCAGCAATGCGTCGATCGTAGTGCTCGGTATTGGCAGCAGTATGCGAGCGCCCGATCTTGTGCGTCGATTGCACCCCAAGTTCCTGCTCCAGCGGCACGACGAAGGTTGCGAACAGATCGAGGAACATCGCATCGACCTTGCGGAACACTTCATTGATTTCGGCATCGACCAGTGTGCTGAACACGATCGGACGCTTCCCGTCCGTCACCCCCTGCGCTGCGATGCGGGTCACGGCCTCATGGGCTTTTTGGACCGAGTCGATGAAGGGCAGCCGGACCTGGCGCAGCGAGATGCGATCGAACTGGGTGAGCAGCGAATGACCGAACGTCTCGGCGGTGATGCCGGTTCCGTCAGAGATGTAAAACACAGTCCGTTCGAATGTAGCTGCTGCGCGATGAGGCATGGTCTCTCCGTAGCCGGGTTCAGGGGGCAGGGTTATGGCGTCGAAACCGATCAAACCCGCAAATTGCAATATTTTGCAGGTTTCGGGCCTGCGGTGCGAAGTAAAATGACCAGCTGCACGAATGCTGCAGAGGTTCTCGGACGCGGCGAGCGCTGGTAAGCGTTTGCCGCGCGAATCGCCGGGAACGTCTACAGCATTTGGCCGACAGCGTTTGTCTGCCTAGCACCGGATTTTCCATCATGTCAGGAACTTTTCACCATGAATCAACTCGACGCACGTCTAGTCGTGCCGTTCGAGGCCTTGCGCATGACCGATGTAGAAACGGTCGGTGGCAAGAACGCCTCGCTCGGCGAAATGATCAGCCAGCTCTCTGCCTCCGGCGTGCGGGTACCGGGAGGCTTTGCGACGACCGCGCACGCATTTCGTGAGTTTCTTTCGTACAACAAGCTGACCGAGCGCATCGCTGCGCGCCTGGACGGCCTGAACACCGAGGATGTCAAGGCCCTGGCCGAATGTGGCGCGCAGATTCGTGAATGGGTCAGCTCAAGCCCGCTGCCGCCGAACCTGGAACAGGAAATCCGCCGGGCCTACGACGAGATGGTCGCACAATCGGGAGCCGCGATATCGGTTGCGGTTCGCTCATCGGCCACTGCTGAGGACCTGCCGGATGCATCCTTCGCCGGCCAGCAAGAGACCTATCTCAACGTCAATGGCATTGACGCGGTGCTGGACAAGATCCGGCATGTGTTTGCTTCGCTCTACAACGATCGTGCGATCTCCTACCGGGTCCACAAGGGTTTTGAGCATGCGAATGTCGCGTTGTCGGCAGGTATCCAGCGCATGGTGCGCAGCGACCTTGGTTCGTCGGGGGTGCTGTTTACGATCGATACCGAATCCGGCTTCTCGGACGTTGTCTTCATCACCAGCTCATACGGCCTCGGCGAGACCGTTGTACAAGGTGCCGTGAACCCGGACGAATATCACGTGCACAAGCCGATGCTGGCAGCCGGTCACTTCCCGATCGTACGTCGACAACTCGGCAGCAAGCTGCTTCGCATGGAGTTCGCCGACGGTGACAGCGACGGTCGAACCGTGCGCACAGTCGACACATCCGTTGATCAACGCAACCGGTATTCGCTTTCCGATGAGGACGTGATCGAGCTTGCCCGCTATGCGGTGATCATCGAGAAACACTACGGACGTCCGATGGACATCGAGTGGGGCAAGGACGGCCGCGACGGCAAGCTCTACATCCTTCAGGCGCGGCCCGAGACCGTGAAGTCACAGGCCAACGGAGTTCAACAGCGGTTCAGTCTAAAGGCCTCATCGGACGTACTGGCGTCGGGACGCGCAATCGGCCAGCGAATCGGTGCCGGACCGGTGCGTGTGATCGTTGATTCCGCGCAGATGGAGCGTGTGATGCCAGGCGACGTGCTGGTCACCGACATGACCGACCCAAACTGGGAGCCGGTCATGAAACGCGCGGCAGCCATCGTGACGAATCGTGGCGGACGAACGTGTCACGCGGCGATCATCGCCCGCGAGCTCGGCATTCCCGCTGTCGTTGGCTGCGGCGATGCAACCGACAAGCTGCGAGACGGTGCGTTGGTGACCGTGTCATGCGCGCAGGGGGATACCGGTTTCATCTACGACGGCCTGCTCGAGACAGAAATCTCTGAGGTGGACACGGGCAAGATGCCGGAGCTTGCGCTCAAGGTGATGATGAACGTCGGCAATCCGACCCTGGCATTCGAGTTTGCCCAGTTGCCCAATGCCGGTGTGGGGCTGGCGCGACTCGAGTTCATCATCAACAACAACATCGGCATCCACCCGAAAGCGATCCTCGACTATCCCAACGTTGACCATGAGCTCCGCAAGGCGGTCGAGAGCGTTGCCCGTGGTCACTCGACGCCGCGGGACTTCTACGTCGAACGACTCGCCGAGGGCGTCGCCACGATTGCCTGCGCCTTCTGGCCCAAGCCGGTGATCGTGCGCCTGTCCGACTTCAAGTCGAACGAGTACCGCCAGCTGATCGGTGGAGCGCGCTACGAGCCCGAAGAGGAAAATCCGATGCTCGGTTTTCGTGGTGCCTCGCGCTACATCGCGGGCGACTTCCGCGAATGTTTCGAGCTTGAGTGCAAGGCCATGCGCCGGGTACGTGAGCACATGGGCCTGACTAACGTTGAGTTGATGGTTCCATTCGTGCGCACCGTCAGTGAGGCCAAGGCGGTTATCGAGATTCTCGCGGCCAACGGTCTGGAGCGCGGACGTGACGGACTGCGCATCATCATGATGTGCGAATTGCCGTCCAATGCGCTGCTTGCGGATGACTTCCTCGAATATTTCGACGGTTTCTCAATCGGCTCGAACGATCTCACGCAATTGACCCTTGGTCTGGACAGAGACTCCGGGCTGGTAGCCGAAGGTTTCGACGAGCGTGATCCCGCTGTCCTTGCCTTGCTCGAACGTGCGATCCAGGCCTGTAACAAGGCCGGCAAATATGTCGGAATCTGTGGACAAGGGCCGTCCGACCATCCGGATCTCGCCGAGTGGCTGATGTTGCAGGGGATTGCATCGATTTCGCTGAATCCGGATACCGTCGTCGATACCTGGAAGCGCCTGGCGAAGGCGGATCCAGCGCGACAACTGGCCGACTGACGGGCAATCGCTTCCTGACGCGGCGGCGTATTTAGTCAGCCCCGCGGAGCGTGAAATGAACAAGGGCCGCAATTGCGGCCCTTGTTTTCGTGACTGCGCGATTCGCTTAGCGCACGACCATCATTTGCGTCTTTTTCCCACCCTTGTAGGTGTACAAGGTCAGGGCTCCGTTTTGGATGTCACCGAACTGGTCGAAGGCGATCGAACCGGTCACGCCGTCGTACTTGATCTTGGCGAGTTCCGGCAGATATTTCTTCGGATCGGTGGAGTTGGCCTTTTGCATCGCGGCAACCATCACCATCACCGCATCATAGGTGTAGGGTGCATACAACTGCACGTCCAGGCCCATCTTCTGCTTGAAGCCATCCTTGAACGCATTCAGCTTGGCGACTCCCGCACCATCGACACCACCGGCCTCGGCGCAGACCACCTGATTGTCAGCCATGCCTTCACCAGCAAGCTTGACCAGCTCTGCGGAGCAGATTCCGTCGCCACCCATGAACTTGGCATTGACTCCCAGTTGCTTCATCTGGCGCAGCATCGGACCGGCGACCGCATCCATCCCGCCGTAGAACACCAGATCGGGTTTGGCACCCTTGAGCTTGGTCAGGATCGCGTTGAAATCCGTCGCCTTGTCGTTGGTGTACTCACGTCCGACGATCTTGGCGCCGGCCGCTTTTGCAGCCTTTTGGAACTCATCGGCCACACCCTGACCATAGGCGGTGCGATCGTCAATGATTGCAACCGACTTGAGGTTCAGATCCTTGACCGCATAACGGCCGAGGGTTCCACCAAGCTGACCGTCATGGGCAACAACCCGGAACGCGGTCTTGTAGCCTTGCTTGGTGTATTTCGGATTGGTGGCAGAGGGCGAGATCTGCGGGATGCCAGCGTCGTGATAGATCTTGGAGGCTGGGATCGTCGTGCCGGAATTCAGATGCCCGATGACTCCGGCAACCTTCGCATCGGCCAGCTTCGTTGCGGCTGCAGTGCCTTGCTTCGGGTCGGCAGCATCGTCTTCCGACAACAGTTCGAATTTGACGGCGGTGCCGCCGATTGTCAGGTTCTTGGCATTGAGGTCAGCAATCGCGTACTTGGCGCCTGCCTCGTTGTCCTTGCCCAGGTGGGCGATTGCGCCGGTCAGCGGACC
>JALRBB010000499.1 GCA_023257915.1 Quisquiliibacterium sp.
AAATGCACGCGCGGCTCGGGGCCATGTTGCCGATTAACACCCGCGGCATGTGGATCGGTACCTTCCACGGGCTGTGCAACCGCATGCTGCGTGCGCATCATCGGGATGCGGCCCTGCCTCAGACCTTCCAGATCCTCGACAGCCAGGATCAGCTCGCCGCAATCAAACGGTTGCTCAAGACGCTGAACGTGGACGACGAGAAGTTTCCGCCGCGCAACCTCCAGTACTTCATCAACGGCGCCAAGGAGGAGGGCCTGCGACCTCATGCGGTCGACGCCCACGACGAATACAACCGGCGCTGTGTCGAGCTCTATGCGGCTTACGACGACCAGTGCCAGCGCGAGGGGGTGGTTGACTTCCCCGAGCTGCTGTTGCGCAGCTACGAGCTGCTCGAGCGAAACGAGCTTCTGCGCGAACACTATCAGCGACGATTCGTGCATCTGCTGGTCGACGAGTTTCAGGACACCAACCGCCTGCAGTACCGCTGGCTCAAGCTGCTGGCCGGCGGCGGCGCCAGCGTGTTCGCGGTTGGTGATGACGACCAGAGCATCTACGCATTTCGGGGTGCCAATGTCGGCAACATGAGCGCCTTCGAGCGCGAGTTTCGGGTCGAGAACCTGATCAAACTTGAGCAGAACTATCGTTCGCACGCGAACATCCTGAACTGTGCGAACGCATTGATCAGCAACAACCGTAACCGCCTCGGCAAGAATCTGTGGACCGATGCCGGAGAGGGCGAACCGGTCCGTCTGTACGAGGCCATGACCGATGGTCAGGAAGCCCAGTGGCTAGTCGAAGAGATCCGCGCGCTGGAGCGTGATGGCAGTGCCAGGTCGGACATTGCGGTGCTGTATCGCTCCAATGCCCAGTCGCGGGTCATCGAGCATGCGCTGTTTTCGGCCGGTATTGCCTATCGGGTCTACGGCGGGCTGCGATTCTTCGAACGCGCCGAGGTCAAGCATGCGCTGGCGTACCTGCGCCTGATCGAAAACTCCAATGATGATGGGGCGTTTCTGCGGGTGGTCAATTTCCCGGCTCGGGGCATCGGCGCGCGTTCGCTGGAGGCCTTGCAGGACGCCGCGCGAGCACAGAACCTGAGCCTGTTCGCGGCGGTGGAAACCGTCACCGGCGCGGCCGCGGCCAAGCTGGGCACCTTCGTTCGGCTAGTCGATGCGCTAAGAGGCGAGACGCGGGCCTTACCCCTTGCGCAAGTGGTCGAGCATGTCGTCGAGCGCAGTGGCTTGCTGGTGCATTACCAGGGCGAGAAGGAAGGTCAAGACCGTATCGAAAACCTCCGAGAGCTCGTTAACGCGGCGGCTGCATTCCTTGCCGACGAGGGGATCGCCCAAAGCGTGCCGGCCGATTTCGGCGTCGCCGATGTCTTTGCACCGGGTGGACCTGCGCCGGATGGTGCTGGCGACGAGCTGGTGTCGGCACAGCCGACTTTGTCGCCACTGGCTTCGTTTCTCGCCCATGCCTCGTTGGAGGCTGGTGAAAACCAGGCTGGTGAAGGCACGGATTCGGTGCAGTTGATGACCGTGCACTCGGCCAAGGGACTGGAGTTTGACGCGGTCTTCATCACGGGGCTGGAAGAGGGTCTTTTTCCGCACGAAAACGCGATCGCTGAAGACCTTGGGCTCGAGGAAGAGCGCCGCCTGATGTATGTCGCGATTACCCGGGCCCGAAAACGCCTGTACGTTTCGTTTTCGCAGACCCGCATGTTGCACGGGCAAACCCGCTACAGCCTGAAGTCCCGCTTTCTCGATGAGTTACCCGAGGGAGCACTCAAATGGCTGACGCCTCGTGTGCAGCAGCATTCAGGGAGTTGGCGCGAAGGCTGGGGAGGCGCCTGGGAAGGAGCGGGTGCGTCGCGTGGCGCTTATCGTGGCGGCTCTCGTGACATCAAGGCCATCGAGTCATCCAGACCCAGCACGGCGGACCTGCGAGCCGCTCAGCGCTTCGATCGGGGAATTGCGTTTCGCATCGGGCAGGCAGTGACACATGCCAGATTTGGCGAAGGTGTCATCGTCAATCTCGAGGGCAGCGGCGACGATGCCAGGGCACAGGTGAATTTCGGCAGCCACGGGATGAAATGGCTGGCTCTGTCGGTTGCCAAGCTCGAGGCGCTTGGCTAGGCCAAGCCAAAGAATTGCGTGAACGCGATGGTTTCGACGGTTTTCGAAATGCTCGCGTTCCATTAGCTCCGAATTTCACCAGGTGTGGCTTTCGGAGACCTCCTGTTCATACGAAACTCCCGATTACGACAAGTGTTGACGCAAGATTGCCTTTGCGGCAGCGCTGCGTTTTGCGGCAAACGTACAGGGTTTTTCGGGCTCGAAGTCACAGACGGTGAGCTTTGAACAGGATCGTTGAGATGAAAATCCAGGCACTCGGCCCGGCGATTGGAGCAATCGTCAGCGGCATCGATTTGGCGCGCCCGCTTGAGGATGCGCAACACAAGCGTCTTCATGACGCCCTGCTTGCCCATCATGTGCTGTTCTTCGAGCAGCAGCCGATCACGCCCGCGCAGCAACGTGACCTGGCGGCCCGCTTTGGCGAGTTGCACATCCATCCGGTATATCCGAATCACCCTGAGGTCCCGGAGATCATTCTTCTCGACACATCCAACGACAATCCGCCGGACAACGACAACTGGCATACGGATGTCACCTTCATCGAAACGCCGCCGCTTGGCGCGATTCTCTCAGCGCAGATCTTGCCGCCATCGGGTGGAGATACGCTGTGGGCCAGTGGCATCGCCGCATATGAGGCCTTGTCTGCGCCGATGCGCGCGATGCTCGATCCATTGACCGCGGAGCATGATTTTCTGCAGTCGTTTCCGGCATGGCGTTTTGCCCGTACCCCGCAGGAGCGGGTACGCTGGGAAGCGGCGCGCGACAAGCATCCGCCAGTCGTGCATCCGGTCATTCGCACGCATCCTGTTAGCGGCCGTCGCGGTTTGTTCGTCAGCGAAGGCTTTACCAGCAGAATCCTTGAGCTGAGCAAGCACGAGAGCGACGCCTTGCTCGCGATGCTGCGCGTGCATACTGCAAAGCCCGAGTTCACGGTGCGCTGGCGCTGGAGGCAGCACGATATCGCGTTCTGGGATAACCGCCTGACCCAGCACTACGCGACGGCTGACTACATGCCGCATCGCCGCGTCATGCACCGTGCCACGATCCTGGGCGACAAGCCTTTCTAGCCTAAAGCCCCTGCCTGGTCAGGGGCGCGGATGTCGTCCTGGTGCCTCAGTTCAGACCGTCGCGCACCGCATCGCGGTAGCTCGGCCAAAACGAGCAGTACAAGGCCGTCAGCACCAGAAGCGACAAAGGCGACAGCACCAGCGATACCAGCAGCGGAGAGCCTCCGAGCAGCATCTTGAGTAGTTGCACCGTCAGTGACGCAACTAGCGCCACCACGAACCAGGTCAGCAGGTAGGCGATGAAGGCGCCCTTGTTGCGAAGCACCGCAATCAGGCTGAAGAACATTGCCTTTAGCGGCGAAATCCGATGCCAGGCCACGAACATCGGGGCGTACCAGAGCGCGGCCTGAACCGGCAGGTAGAACACCAGGAACATCAGCGCGGCCCAGACCAACGAGCCCTCGCGCAGCGCGGGGTCCTCGGCCTGCGCGGTACCGGTCGCGATCTGCAGCAAGGTGCCGCCGTCGGCCAGTGAGGCGACCGCCAGGGCCGCCAGCGTCGAAGCGACATTCGCCAGTCCCAGCAAAAGCAGCGGCTGCCATGCTCTGCCGCCGGCGTCTGAGAAACCCGCGAACAGCATCCGCGGAGTTGGGGCCCGGCCCTGATCCACCGACCGCACCGCGTGCATCATGCCGATCGCAAACAACGGGGTCAGCAGCATCGGCGCGAACGGGCCGACCAGCGGCAGCAGCGTCGAGAGCATCAGGATCAGCAGGTAAAGAAAGGTCAATGCGAGTAACTGCATCGGGAAGCGACGCAGCAGGCTAAAGCCTTCCAGGGCCCAACGGCGGCCGGTCGATGCCGGCAGGGTCGATATCTGCATGTCAGTAAGGTCGTGGTCAGTCAGGTCAGCGGCGGCACCTCGGTGCGCCGCGAAATCAGTATCCGTTCGAAGTGCGCCGGGTCCTTGGGCGTGACCATCTGCGCAGGCCGCGGCAGGTGCAGGTCGTACAAGCGAGACAACCAGAACCTGAACGCTGCCGCACGCAGCATCATAGGCCAGGCGTCACGTTCGGCATCATCAAAGGGTCGTACCGTCCGGTAGCCGTCGAGTAGCGCCTGCAATCTGGGCAGATCGAACCGACCGCTCGACTCCTGAATGCACCAGTCGTTGCAGGCCACTGCGAGATCGAACAGCCAGCGATCAGTGGCAGCAAAATAGAAATCGATCACGCCGCCGATCGTTTCACCATCGAACAACACATTATCGCGAAACAGGTCGGCATGGACCGCGCTGCGTGTCAGCGCCCGGTTCAGTGCGGAGTCTTCGAATTCGGTTTGCGCCCGAAGTTCGTCGCGCAGCAGTCCGGCAGCAGCTTGCGCGAGAAAGCGTTCGAGCGTTGCGGCCTTTTCGCGCTGCCAGGCAATGCCGCGCGCGTTGTGCATCACGAGCGGGTAGTCGCGCGCGGCGACATGCATTCGCGCAAGCAGTACTCCGATCTGTCGGCAGTGCCCGGTACCCGGGTCATCGACACCGTGTCCTACCAGTCGCGTGACCAGTGCCGCCGGCTTGCCGTTCAGCTCTCCGAGCATCTGCCCGTTACGGTTCGCGATCGGGTCCGGGCAGGGGATTGCCCGCTGCGCCAGGTGATGCATCAGGCCCAGGTAGAACGGCAGGTCGCTTGCCGGTAGTCGCTCGAACAGTGTCAGCACGAAGCGACCCTTGTCCGTGGTGACGAAGAAATTCGAGTTTTCGATGCCAGAGGCGATGCCCTGGAACTCGAGCACCCGTCCAAGATCGAAAGCGCCGAGCCAGGGCTCGAGTTGCTCGGAGCTGACTGAGGTGAAGACGGCCATTGTCGAACCTCAGTCGCGCAGCCGACGGCACCGCCCGATGTGCCCGATGAACTCTGAGATAATCCTGCGCAGATGCCACGACTCGCGATCCCTGGGCGAAGTCGGGCGCCCGGGTCTCGGACTCGTGCGCAATTGCGGCATGTGCCTGGTGCTAGACATGACTGAAAAGACGCTCCTGCTGGTCGATGGCTCGAGCTTTTTGTACCGCGCTTTCCACGCGCTGCCGGATCTTCGCAACGAAGATGGCGAGCCGACGGGTGCAGTTTACGGGTTTGTCGCGATGCTGCGTCGGCTCAGGGCCGACCGCAAGCTCGGCGGCGGGGCCTCGCATGGTGCAGTGGTGTTCGACGCACCGGGCAAGACCTTCCGCGACGACTGGTATCCCGACTACAAGGCCAATCGCAAGTCGATGCCCGAGGATCTGGCCCGCCAGATTCCGGTCATTCACGAACTGGTGCGGGCGATGGGCTGGCCGCTGGTGATGATCGAGGGCATCGAGGCAGACGACGTGATCGGCACGCTGGCACGGCAGGCGGATCGCCAGCAGATGCACACGGTCGTCTCCACGGGTGACAAGGATCTCGCCCAGCTGGTCGGCGATCACGTGATGCTGATCAATACGATGACTTCCCAGGGCGGCACTGCCGAGCGCCTGGACCGTGGCGGCGTCCTCGACAAGTTCGGTGTTCCTCCCGAACGCATCATCGACTGGCTGGCGCTGGTTGGTGACAGTGTCGACAATGTGCCGGGCGTCGAGAAGGTGGGGCCGAAGACCGCAGTCAAGTGGCTGGAGAAATACGGGTCGCTCGATGGCGTGATCGAACATGCTGACCAGATTTCCGGGGTGGTCGGGGAGAACCTGCGCAAGGCGCTCGACTGGCTGCCGATGGCTCGCAAGCTGGTCACGGTCCGCACCGACTGCGAGCTGACACCGCAGGTGGAATCCATCGATGCTTCGCTCGACCTGAATCCCGAGGACGTCGACAGGCTGCGCGAGCTGTTCCGGCGCTGCGGGTTTCGAAGCCTGCTGCGCGAGCTCGATGGAACGGCCGAGCCGGCGTCAGGCGAGCCGGCCGACGCGATCCGCGGCGCGCAGCGCCCGGCGCTGCCGCGTGGAACCCAGGTGGGTACCGGGCAGCAGGCGCTTTCGGCACCACCGCTCGCCGGTATCGAGCATCAGATCGTGCTGACCGACGACATCCTCGATCAATGGATCGCGCGCATCGAGGCTGCCAGCCTGACCGCGATCGACACCGAAACCACCTCGCTGGATGCGCAGGCCGCGGAACTGGTCGGTATTTCGCTGTCGGTTGAACCCGGATACGGCTGTTACATCCCGCTGGCGCATGCCTACGCCGGCGCGCCCGCGCAGCTTGAGCGCGGTGCGGTGCTCGAGCGCCTGCGCTCGTGGCTCGAGAATCCGCGGCACGCGAAGGTGGGTCAGAATCTCAAATACGACATGCATGTGCTCGAGAATTACGGCATCCGGCTGTCAGGGGTTGAGCACGACACGCTGCTTCAGTCCTATGTGCTTGAGGCACATCGCAGCCACGATATGGACTCGCTTGCGCGTCGCCACCTTGGGCGCGAGACGATTCCGTACGAGGCGGTCGCAGGCAAGGGCGCAAGTCAGATCGGTTTCGATCAGGTGTCTCTCGAGCAGGCTGCCGACTATGCGGCCGAGGACGCCGAGGTCACGATGCATCTGCACCGGACGATGCATCCGGCGATCGCTGCCGACCCCAAGCTCGACAGGATCTATCGCGAGATCGAAATTCCGTCGATGCGGGTTCTGCAAAAGATCGAGCGTCATGGGGTGCTGATCGACTCCGAACTGCTTGCCAAGCAGTCCGACGAGCTTGGGCGCGAACTGATGCAACTCGAGGCGCGGGCGCATGAAGCTGCCGGCCAGCCGTTCAATCTGAATTCGCCCAAGCAGCTTGGCGAAATCCTGTTCGATCGACTCGGACTTCCGGTGGTCAAAAAGACTGCCAGCGGCGCTCCGTCCACCGACGAGGAGGTGCTGACCAAACTGGCTGAGGACTATCCGCTGCCCAAACTGGTGCTCGACTGGCGCGGAATCGCCAAGCTGAAGTCGACCTATACCGACAAACTGCCGCGGATGGTCAATTCGCGCACCGGGCGGGTTCACACCAGCTACTCGCAGGCGGTGGCGGTCACCGGCCGGCTCGCATCCAGTGATCCGAACCTGCAGAACATCCCGGTGCGCACCGCGCAAGGTCGTCGCATCCGTGAAGCCTTCATCGCGCCGGCCGGTTCGCAGATCATGTCCGCCGACTATTCGCAGATCGAGCTCAGGATCATGGCGCACATCTCC
>JALRBB010000038.1 GCA_023257915.1 Quisquiliibacterium sp.
TCGGTCGCGAACGCATGGACCGAGGTCAGCACCCCGGAACGCACCAGGAAGGTGCCGAGCAAGCTCAGACTGAACACCAAAATGGCCAGCAGCACTGTCCAGCTGCGGAACGCGCCACGTTTTTCAGTGACCGCCAGTGAGTGGATCAGCGCGGTTCCGACTAACCACGGCATGAAGGAAGCATTTTCGACCGGATCCCAGAACCACCAGCCACCCCAGCCAAGTTCGTAATAGGCCCAGAACGAACCGAGCGCGATCCCGAGCGTGAGGAAGGCCCAGGCGATCGTGGTCCAGGGACGCGCCCAGCGCGCCCAGGCGGCGTCGAAGCGACCTTCGAGCAAGCCGGCAACCGCGAACGCGAATGCCACTGCGAAGCCGACATAGCCCATGTACAGGAGTGGAGGGTGGAACACCATGCCCGGGTCCTGCAACAGCGGATTGAGCTCGCGTCCGTCTGCCGCTGACGGCACCAGCCGTTCAAACGGGTTTGAGGTGAACAGCAGGAACAGCAGGAAGCCGAAGGTGATCAGCCCCATGACGCCGAGCACCCGCGCACGCAGGCTCGCCGGCAGAGACGACGACAAAGCGGCGACCGCGGCCGACCAGCCGGTGAGCATCAGCACCCACAGCAGCAACGAGCCTTCGTGTGATCCCCAGGTGGCTGCTACCCGGTAGGGCAGCGGTAGTGCGAGATTGGAGTGCGAGGCGACCAGCTTGACCGAAAAATCGTTGGCGACGAAGCCGGCCATCAGGCAGCCGAATGCAAACACCACCAGTGCGAACTGCATCAGCGAGGAGGGCAGGCTGACCGCCATCAGCCGGGCGTCGTGCCGCCAGGCGCCAACCAGCGCCATCAGGGCTGACACCAGCGACAGCGGCAGCGCGAGGATCAGGGCGAAGTGTCCGAGTTCGGCGCTCATGCGCGTTGCCTCATTGATAGGCCGGCTTACCCGGCTTGTCGATGAATTGTGCCGGGGCACCAACCGGATGGCCGGCGCGTTTCAGAGCCTCGGCAGCTTCGGGGGGCATGTAGTTCTCGTCATGTTTGGCGAGCACCTCGGAGGCACGGAAGCTGCCATCCGGTTGAATGGCGCCTTGCGCGACGATGCCACGACCCTCCTTGAACAGATCCGGCAGGATTCCCTTGTAGCTGACCGAGATGGTCTTGGCGTTGTCGGTGACCCGAAAGCTGACCAGTGTGCCGTCCCCTTCGCGCTTGACGCTGCCGGCCTCGACCAGGCCTCCGACCCGGAAGTTCTTGCCTTTGGGCGCCTCGCCGTTGGCGATCTGTGTCGGCGTAAAGAAAAACACCAGATTGCTCTGGAATGCGTTCAGGACCAGTGCGACGGCGACGCTGAGCGCGGCGACGCCACCGGCGATCCAGAGCATCCGGCGATGACGGGGTTTCATTGAGAGTCCTCTTCGAGAGCGTCGAGCACCCGCTGACACGCCTGCTCGCGGTGACGGCGCAAGAGCATCAGTTCGACCAGGATGGCCACGGCCAGCATGCCGTAGGAGCTCCAGACGAAGTAGCCGTAGCCGCCCATTTTCAGCCATTCGATCATCGCGAACCCTCCACCAGTCGGCGGGTCCAGTCGGCATGAGCCTCGCGTTCCAGGATCAGATGTCGCACCCGGGCGAGCGCGACCGCGATCGTATAAAACCAGGCTGCGAAGGCCATGATCAGCATCGCAAGCAGCATCGTTTGCGCCATCTTCGGTGATGAGGTCAGCGAGACGCTCGCACCCTGGTGTAGCGTGTTCCACCAGCGTACCGAAAAGTAGATGATCGGCACGTTCACGGCCCCGACCAGCGCCAGCAGCGCGCAGGCCTTGTCGGCGCGACGCGGATCGTCGATGGCGGCACGCAAGGCGATGAAACCCAGGTACAGGAATAGCAGGATCAGTGTCGACGTGAGCCGCGCGTCCCAGACCCAGTAGGTTCCCCAGGTCGGGCGACCCCAGAACGCGCCGGTCCAAAGCGACACGAAGGCGAACATCGCACCGGTGGGGGCTAGTGCCTGCGCCATCATCGCCGACAGGCGGGTGTTCCAGATCAGAGACGCGGCGCTCCAGCCGGCCATGACCAGGTAAGTGAACATCGCCATCCAGGCCGCCGGCACGTGGATGAAGATGATCCGGTAGGACTCGCCTTGCTGATAGTCGGTAGGGGCGACGAAAAATCCGATCGCCAGGCCAGCCAGGGCGAACAGACCTGCCGCCCAGCCGAACCAGGGCGCAAGCCTGCCGGCCAGCGGATAGAAGCTGGCCGGTGACGAGAATCTGAACCAGTGGATGCTTGTCATCGTGCCTATTCGTAAGCGATTCTAACTGCCGCCGCCGTGACCAGCGGGCCGAACACCCAGCCGACAATCAGCCCGGCGCCCAGCAGCGACAGATGGGCCTGTGCGCCGAGCCCGGAGCTCACAGCCTCGGCAGCGCCTGCGCCGAAGATCAGCACCGGCACCGCCAGCGGCAAGACCAGTAGCGCGAGCAGCGCGCTACCCGCCCGGGTGCCCAGCGTCAGGGCCGCGCCGATGGCGCCCAGCCACGACAGCGTTGGCGTGCCCAGCAACAGGCCCAGTGTCAGGACACCGATCGCGTCGGGCTGCATGCCGAACTGCACGCCGGCCATTGGCGCGAGTAGCACCAGCGGCAGTCCGTTGGTCAGCCAGTGAGCCAGCACCTTACCGGCGACCAGCGCGGGCAGCGCCGCTGGCGCGAGCACCAGTTGTTCGAGCGTGCCATCGGCGTGGTCCAGTGCGAACAGCCGAGGCAGCGACAGCAGCGACGCGAGCAGCGCGGCGACCCAGGCGATACCGGGCGCGATGCGCTCGAGCAGATTCGGATCGGGGCTGACGCCGAGCGGGAACAGTGAGATCACCAGCACGAAGAACACGACGATCAGCGCGAGCTCGGCCCGCGAGCGCATCGCAAGCAACAGGTCGCGTCGGCAGGCCCAAGCGAGCGCTTAACAGGCGCGCCATCTGCGAGGCGGAATAAATCTGCGTGTCAGCCATAGCCCGCATGGCATCAAGCAACCGGTCGTCCCAGATGCCTTTATTGCTGAACGCCATTGGACACCTCCACCATCTTGTAGCCGACATGACGACTGGGGATGATTTCCAGGCCCATCGCCTTGATCTTCTTCCTGAGATTGCAGACCACCACGGGGATGATACGGGACTCTGGCTGGTCACATTCCGGCAGG
>JALRBB010000054.1 GCA_023257915.1 Quisquiliibacterium sp.
GGGCCGGCCGCACCGGCCAGGATGCGCACGAAGTTGTCCACGACCTCGGGCATCGGTGGTTGCGCAAGACTCCAGGCAAGCCCGATCGCAATCGACGAAATCAGTGGGCTTTTCGCCAACCGAATAAGCAACGATCCGAGAAGTCGCAAACTGGACGTCGCCGTCGCGCCAGTAGCCCGTCTTCGGTTCAATTCAAACAGTGCGGTGGATAACAGGATCACGCAGACGATGTCGCACAGGATCGCCATCACCATCACCGGCGCATGCTGTCTGCCGAGCTCAAGCGCCAGCGGAATGCCCAGATAGCCGAGATTGCTGTGCGCCGAGGTCATTGCCAACGCGATTGCGTCGCGCTGGCCATCGGTTCGTTCGGCGTGGTCGCCGGTCGCCGGATCCGGTCTGGCGGCAGCCCGCACAAAAAAATACACGCCGAGTCCGGCGGCTGCATAGCCAAGCATGAAGAGCGGCTCAGAAAAACTGTCGGGTGGTTGCGTCGCGATTACCCGAAACAGCATCGCCGGCACAGCAAAATAGAACACAAAGGCATTGAGCCCTTCGACCGCGTTCGCCGGCAGCAGCCTCCAGCGCTGGCCGAAGAAACCACAAAAGACGAGGGCGAAGACCGGCAGCGTGACTTCGAGAACGCGCAGCATGCAGTGACAGTTGTGTGGCTGGCGCCCGACGGCGCAAGGGGTTCTGACCGCGGAAAGCAGCTTTGAAGGCGGCAGTCTAATAGAATTGTCGGTGATGCCGGACGTCGCACCGGCTGTTTTTTGCTGGATCAAGCCTCATGAACGATTCGATCGCCCGTCCGCACCGGCATTCCCTTGCCGATTTGCCTGGTGTTTTTGCGTGGCGGGGCAAAGGCCAGTCGATCTTGTGCTGCCTGGTCGGCTTGTTGCTGGTAGCGCTGGCGCTCGGTGTTCCCGGGACGGTCGCGGCCAATGAACCGCCGCTAGCCGTGGTGCTCAATTCCCGCGACGCGAATGTCTCGCTGATCGATCAGCGCACCTACACGGAAGTGCGCAAGGTCAATGTCGGCAAGGAGCCGCATCATTTGTACCTGACGCCCGATTCAAGTGCATTGATCGTGGCCAATGCGGTCAGCAACGATCTGCATTTTCTCGATCCGCGCACCGGGGCGCTGCAAAAGCGGGTGCGCAATATCGACGATCCCTATCAGATTGCGTTTTCTCCGAACAAGCAGTGGTTTGTTGCCATTGGCCTTCGCCTGGACCGGGTCGACCTGTATCAGGCAGTTGGCACCGAGCTGAAACTTGTCAGGCGGATTTCTGTCCCAAAGGCGCCCAGCCACGTCTGGTTCTCGGCCGACAGCCGGTTTGCGTTCGTCACGCTGCAAGACAGCGACGAGATTGCCGCGATCGATATCGAGCGCCAGGAAGTGGCCTGGAAGATGCCGGTCGGCAAGCAGCCAGCCGGTATCGTCGTGACTCCGGACGACAAGCTGCTGATGGTCGGGATCATGGGCGAGGACTATGTGCAGGTGATCGACTGGCGTGCGCGCAAGACGGTGGCCAAGATTCGCACCGGCAAAGGGGCGCACAATTTTCGCGGCTTGGGCGACAAGCGGCACATCTTCGTGTCGAACCGGGTCGAAAACACGGTGTCACGCATCGACATGAGCACCTTGCAACTGGTTGACACGATCGCGGTTCCTGGCGGTCCGGACTGCATGGAAGTCACCGCCGATGGGCGCGAGCTCTGGGTCACCTCGCGCTTTGCCAAGAAGGTTTCGGTCGTCGACCTCGTGCAGCGCAAGGTCGTGCGCTCGATTCCGGTTGGACGCTCGCCGCACGGCATCTACTTTCATGATCGTGCCCCGCTGCTCTAACCGCGTCGGTCGGACTGGCGGGCGCGCCGTGCGACAGCTGTCCGGTCTGTGCTTGCGGATGCCGCTCGGCATCCTGGCGGCGCTTGTCGTGGCGGTCTCGCTGGTGTTCCCGGCCGGCAGCCGGGCGCAAGCGACCGCGCAGCCGTCGTGCAAGGGAACGGTCTATCTGACGCTCGACACCGGCAACATGCGCGATGCGGAACTGATCGCGGGAATTTTGAAACGACACCAGGTCCGCGCCACGTTTTTCCTGGCCAATGAGAAGACGCCGCAGGGAGACTTCTCGCTGGACGACAGCTGGGCCGCGTACTGGCGTGCGCGGGTCGCAGAAGGGCACGCCTTTGGCAACCATACCTTCGATCATGTGTACTTTCGAGGGGAGGCAAAGGACGGCTCGCGCATGCTGGCGCTGGCGAGGCCACAGTTCGGCGCCAGCGGTGGACAGACGCTGCGCTGGGATGGTCCGGCCCTTTGTCGTGAACTTGCCCGCGTCGAGTCCCGGTTTCAGCAGCTCACCGGCCGCGGACTGGATCCGTTCTGGCGCGCGCCGGGCGGCAAAGCGCCTGCGCTGGTGATGCGCGAGGCGCAGCGCTGTGGCTATGCGCATGTGCACTGGGCTGACGCGGGTTTCCTGGGCGATGAGCTGCCCTCTGAGCGCTTTCCGAACCAGCGCCTGCTGCAACAGGCGCTGCGCGGCATTCGTGATGGTGACATTCTGATGGCGCACCTGGGTATCTGGTCTCGCCAGGAGCCATACGCACCGATGCTCGATCCGCTGATCGCCGGTCTGAAGGCGCGCGGACTGTGTTTTGCGACGATGCGCGAGCATCCCCTGGCGTCGCAGCCGCCGCGGGGGCCTCGCGGATGATGGCTGACAGCTTGTTCGCCTGGGTTGACGACCCGCTTGCGGCGATGCAGGGCTGGCTGTTCGAGCAGCTCATCCTGCCGCTGCTGTATCGGGCCGGCCTGATGCGCTTCGCCGAACAGGCCTTCGATGCGACCGAGTGGGTGCTCATCGGCGTCATCGAGGTCGCCGCGCTGATGCTGCTAATGGGCTGGGCCCAGCGTCGATGGCCCGTGGAAGCGGTCGTTGATCGAGCCGCGATCCGGATCGATGTGATCTACACGCTGCTGCATCGCTTGGGCGCAGTTCCGCTGCTGGCGTTTGCGCTGCTGACGCCGCTGGTCGACTTGCTCGAAGGTGAATTACGACTGCTGGGGTTCTCGCGACTCAACGTCGACCAGTTCTGGCCGGGTGTGACTGATCTGCCGCTGATCAGCTTCCTGATCTACCTGTTGCT
>JALRBB010000073.1 GCA_023257915.1 Quisquiliibacterium sp.
GAGCCTTTTTAGCGAGGACGATCTGCTCGACCATGTGCTCGCCAGCCTGAACTCCGGTGAACTCGCGCAGCGGCGCTTTCGCGAAATTGCGCGCATCGCGGGCCTGGTGTTTCAGGGCTTTCCGGGCGCGGCGCGCAGTACTCGCCAGTTGCAAGCGTCATCGGGATTATTCTTCGAGGTATTTCGCAAGCATGATGCCGGCAACCTGCTGCTCGCGCAGTCGCAGCGCGAGGTGCTGGAGTTGGAACTCGAACTCGATCGTCTGCGCGCTAGTCTGCGTGCGATGCGAGCCCGGCAATTGCATCAGGTAGCGATTGCCCGTCCGACGCCATTCGCGTTTCCGCTGATGGTTGAGCGCTTGCGCGAGCGGCTGAGCACCGAGAAACTCTCGGACCGAATCACCAGAATGATCGCCGAGCTGGAGCGTGCGGCAGACGCTCCCGCGCGGCGCACACAGAAAAAACAACCATGAACCGCAGGAGAAATGATGCGACTGTTCGACGATGAATGCGCGCTGGTGACCGGCGCCGGAAACGGCATCGGCCGCGCGATTGCGCTAGCGCTGGTCCGCGAGGGCGTGCCGACGGTGTTTGCCGATCTCAAGCCTGAAACCGTGGAATCGGCGCTCGCGCAGGCGCGCAGCGAAGGCGCGAGCGGACGCGCGATCGCTTGGGTCGGCGACCTGGCCGAGCCGGCAGAGCGCGAGCGGCTTCTCGTCGAGGCGCAGCAGGCGCTCGGCAAGGTCGACCTGTTCGTGCACAGCGCATCGCCGCCGCGCCATGAGCGAGATCATTTCTTTGGCGTCGATGAGGCGACCTGGACCCGGATGCGTGCGGTGAACCTGGATGCCGGTGTGCACCTGGCGCGCGAGTTGTCGCGCGCGATGATCCGGCGCAAGGCGCCCGGCAGCATGCTGATGCTGACCTCGCTGCACGCCGAGACTCCGCGCAACCTGCCGCACTACAGCACCACAAAGGCGGCGATGGCGATGCTGGTCAAGGAGCTCGCCAAGGGTCTTGGTCGCTACGGCATCCGCGTCAACGCGATGGTGCCTGGTGCGATCGCCGCCGGTGGCTTTGTCGCGCGCCCCGAAATGTCGCGGCACATCCCGCTTGGCCGGCTCGGCCAGGCAGATGATCTCGCGCCGATGGCGCTGTCGGTGCTCTCGAACCGCGTCGCCGGCTATGTGACCGGCACCAGCATCGTCGTCGACGGTGGCCTGGCACTGACCAACTGGTTCGATCCGCCGGACTTCGGCGAGATCGCCTGAGGCTGCCGGCGCATCGGCGATGCAGACCGCGAGTCTGTCGGCGGATGGGGCTTACCCGCTGGTGCATGGCGGCGTGCGCCTAAGCTTGCTGCCACAGCGCGCGGTGTTGCTCGAGGACGCCCGTGCGCTACTGGTAGCGGATGTGCACCTGGGCAAGGCCGCGAGTTTTCGTGCGCTCGGAGTGCCGGTGCCTGAGGGCACTACGACCGCCACGCTACTCGCGCTGGACGCGCTGGTCAGGCGCCATGCGCCAGCGCTGCTGTGCGTGCTCGGCGATCTGCTGCATGCGCCGGCGGCGCAGGCACCGCTGGTCGTCGATGCGCTGGCCAGTTGGCGCTCGACGCACCCACAGATGCGGTTCTTGCTGGTGCGCGGCAACCACGATGATCGTGCCGGTGATCCGCCGCCGCATTGCGGCATCGAGGTGGTCGACGACCCCTTCCTGTTCGCAGGCCTGGCACTGCGCCACGCGCCGCCCGGGCCTTCGGGCGACATGGCAAGTGATGCTTTTGCGGGCAACCGGAGTGCTGCAGACCCTGTCTCGCCGCAGCCGGGTTCGTCGATCGCCGGGCATCTGCATCCGGTCGCGACGCTGGCAAGCGGCGCCGACCGCGTCCGGCTGCCGTGTTTTTTCATTGAGCGCGAATGCCTGGTCTTGCCGGCGTTTGGTGAGTTCACCGGCGGCTGGGCGGTCGAGTCGTCCGCGGGGGTGCAGGTTTATTTAACTGACGGCCAGCAGGTCCATCGCCTGCCTGCGCGCCGGGTGCAGCGCGCGCGGATGCGCTGAGTCGCTCGGTTGTGGTCCGCGCTATGCCAGAGCGCCGCGTCCTGTACCTCGGAAAAGTCCATTGAAAAACCCTGCCACACCGGCAGGATTTGCACCGTGCGTCCGCTATAGTGCCGCCTGCAAAATCCGACCGGCTGCATGCCACGGAATTGGAGAACTGCAATGATCGACGTTCTGGTGATCGGTGGCGGCAATGCCGCGCTGTGCGCGGCGCTGGTCGCGCGCGAGGCCGGCGCGAGCGTGCTGATGCTCGAGTCCGCGCCGCCTGAGTGGCGTGGCGGCAATTCGGTGCACACCCGCAATCTGCGCTGCATGCACGACGCGCCGCAGGACGTGCTGACCGAGGCGTATCCGGAAGACGAATACTGGGCCGACCTGCTCAAGGTCACCGGTGGCATCACTGACGAGCATCTGGCCCGCATTGCGATCCGCGACTCTTCGCAATGTCGCGACTGGATGCGCAAGCATGGCGCACGGTTTCAGAGCTCGCTGTCGGGCACGCTGCATCTTTCGCGTACCAATGCGTTCTTTCTCGGTGGTGGCAAGGCGCTGGTCAATGCGTATTACCGCAGCGCCGAGCGGCTGGGCGTACAGATCCGCTACGAGGCGAAGACCACCGCGCTGGAATTCGACGGTAAGCGCTTCGTCGCCGCCAGGCTCGAGAGTGGCGAGCGGATCGAGGCAACAGTGTGCGTCATCGCCAGCGGCGGCTTCGAGTCCAATATCGACTGGCTGCGCGAGGCCTGGGGTCCGCCGGCTGACAACTTCTTGATCCGCGGAACCCGCTACAACCAGGGCGTGATGCTGCGCGCACTGATCGACGCCGGTGCCGATGCGATTGGTGACCCGAAGCAATGTCATGCGGTCGCGATCGATGCACGTGCGCCGCTGTATGACGGCGGTATCAGCACCCGCGTCGACAGCGTGTCGCTGGGCATTGTCGTGAATCGCGACGGGCATCGCTTCTACGACGAGGGCGAGGATTTCTGGCCCAAGCGCTACGCGATCTGGGGCCGTCTGGTAGCCCAGGAACCCGATCAGGTCGGCTTTTCGATCATCGACGCGAAGGCGATCGGTCGCTTCATGCCGCCGGTGTTTCCGGGCGAGCGCGCAGACAGTCTGCCGCAGCTGGCACGCCAACTCGGCTTGCCGGAGGACACGCTGCTCGAGACGGTGCGCCAGTTCAACGCCGCCTGCCGGCCGGGTCACTTCGATCACGCAGTGCTCGACGACTGTGTCACCGAAGGCATCACGCCGCCCAAGACGCACTGGGCGCGGCCAATCGACACGCCGCCGTTCTACGGGTATCCGCTGCGCCCTGGCATCACCTTCACCTATCTGGGGGTCAAGGTCGACGACCGCACCCGGGTGCACTTCGGCGGAGCGCCGAGCCCCAACCTGCTGGCTGCCGGCGAGGTGATGGCCGGCAACGTGCTCGGCAAGGGCTACCTGGCCGGCATCGGCATGACGATCGGCACCGCGTTCGGGCGTATTGCCGGTGCCGAGGCCGCGCGAATTGTCGGGCTAAGCTCGGATCAAGTTCAGGAGAAGAACCGTGCAGCGATTGGCTGAACTGATCGACAAGGCGCGTCGTGACGTGTCGTCGGCGTCTACGGTGGGCAATCCGGAGGCCGAGGTCGCCCGGGTCATGCAGATCTGCAACGCCTGTCGCTACTGCGAGGGCTACTGCGCGGTCTTCCCGGCGATGACGCGCCGGCTGGATTTCGGCGCTGCCGATGTGCACTATCTGGCCAACCTGTGCCACAACTGCGGCGCCTGCCTGCATGCCTGCCAGTACGCGCCGCCCAACGCCTTCAACGTCAATGTGCCGCGCGCGATGGCGCAGGTGCGCGTCAACACCTATTCCCAGTATGCGTTTCCGGCTGCCCTGGGCAGTCTGTATCAGCGCGCCGGGCTGACGGTATCGCTGGCGCTGGCTGCAGCGCTCGCGTTGTTCCTGGTACTGGCCGCAGCTAGTGCGGACGCCGGCAAGCCGCTGGCCGGCAATTTCTACGCGATCTTCCCGCACAACCTGCTGGTGGCGCTGTTTGGCAGCGTATTTGGCTGGTCGATGCTGGCGCTGGCGGTGGGGGTGGTCAAGTTCTGGCGTGAGACCAATCCGGCGCCGGCGGCGCTGGCCGGCACGGCGACGGTCCAGTCATCCCCGCCGGATGCGCTCGGCGAGGCGCTAGCCGAGGCGGCCGGCAATGCGCTGACGCTGAAGTACCTGGATGGCGGTACCGGCGAGGGCTGCAACGACGAGGACGACCGGCCGACGCTGCTGCGTCGGAAGTTTCATCACTTCACGTTCTACGGTTTCCTGCTGTGCTTCGCGTCGACCAGCGTCGCCACCGTCTATCACTACGCCTTCGGTTGGCAGGCGCCCTATGCGCTGACCAGTCTGCCGGTGCTGCTGGGCACCGTCGGCGGCATCGGCCTGCTGATTGGTCCGGTGGGTCTGGCCTGGCTGCACCTGAAGCGCCATCCTCTGCATGGCGACAAGGCGCAGTCGCCGATGGATCTGGGATTCATCGCGCTGCTGTTCCTGGTCAGCGCGACCGGGCTGGCGCTGCTGGCCTGGCGCGACAGTGCGGCGATGTCGACCCTGCTGGCGGTGCACCTGGGCACCGTGATGGCCCTGTTCCTGACGCTGCCCTACGGCAAGTTCGCACACGGTGTATTTCGTGGGGCTGCGCTGCTGAAGTGGTCGATCGAGCGTCGGCGACCGAGCAATCTCAGACTGGGCGGCGACTGAGCCGCCAACGCCGAGTCCGGAAGGAGCGAGTGCCGATCCGCGGATGCCCGGACTCAGTTGCGGGTCCGCATCAGCATTTCCGGGCGCAGTTGTTCGACCCGGTTGACACCGAGCAGGGCCATGTCGCGCGCGATCTCGCTGCCCAGAAGCCTGATCGCATGATCGACGCCCGCTTCGCCGGCGATCGCGCCGGCGAAGTTGAACGGCCGGCCAACGAAGACGAAGCGCGCGCCGAGCGCCATCGCCTTCAGCGCGTCGGTACCGCGCCGGATGCCGCTGTCCATCATGACCGGAATGTCCGGGCAGGCGGCGACCACCGCCGGCAGAACCCGCAGCGGTGAGACTGAGCCGTCGAGCTGCCGGCCACCGTGGTTCGACACAATCAGGCCTTCGGCGCCCAGATCGCGCGCCAGCACTGCATCGCGCGCATCCATGACGCCCTTGACCACGATGCGCCCCTTCCAGAGTTTGCGGACCCGTTCGAAAAGACGCCAGTCCATATAGCCGCGATCCGAGTTGTCGCGCACCGCGTCGGGTGACAGGATCGGTGCACCCCGGGTCGCGTAGCTGTTCTCGAAGTGCGGCATGCCGTGGCGCGCCAGGGTGCGCGCGAAGGTGCCGATCAGCCAGCGCGGATGGGTGATGCCGTCCCAGGCCAGCCGCAGGCTCGGGCGCAACGGCGTCGAAAACCCGGCGCGCACGTTGTTCTCGCGGTTGGCCGACACCGGCGTGTCGACCGTGATCACCAGGGTGCGATAGCCAGCCTTGGCGACCCGCTCGATCAGCGCCTCGGTCCTGGCGGGATCGCCCGGCAGGTAGGCCTGGAACCAGGCATCCGGGTTCACCGCGATGATGTCCTCGAGCCGGATCAGCGATGCGCCGCTGACAATCATCGGGATGCCCGCCCGCGCCGCTGCCCGGGCGAGTGCCAGATCGCCGCGATAGGCAGTGAGCGCGGTGATGCCCATGGGCGCGATGCCGAAGGGATGCGACCACTGCGTATCAAACAGCTCGGTCTGGCTGCTGCGTCCGGTCACCCCGACCAGCACCCGCGGCACAAAACCGTATTCGGTAAACGCCTCGCGATTGTCGCGCAGCGATTGATTGGTCTCGGCGCCACCGATCACATACGCAAAGATCGGGCCGGGCAGGTGGCGGCGTGCCGCATGCTCGAAGTCATCCAGCGACAGGATTCGGCGCAGGCGGCGGGCTGGCTGGTCGGTGAAGGACGGGCGCATCGGGGGGTTCCGGGCTGGTCATTGGAGGATGTTGCCGGCGCGCTTTGCCGACGGTTGGTCAGGCGTGATTCTGAGCCAAATCCCGAGCTTTACGGGGATTTCCGGATTACCGGGGTTTTGTCCAGGCAGTGAAATACCGAATTCGGCCATGGGTTGCGGAATCGTTGACGGTTCGGTTCGTTTTTCCTAGAGTTAGGCATTCGCCGTCTTGCCAGGGGCGCGTTTCCTTGCGGCCCAAGCAGCGCAGTTCCTAGAATAAATGCTGGCCTGGCGACGTTTGTTCGTTTTATGGCGTTCCAATCTTTCACCCACCAATGGAGGGGGGCATGAAACTTCGTAAGTTGGGATTTTCCGTTCTGACGGCCATGGCCATGGCAATCGCCGGTACCGCCGCGAATGCCGAGGTCAAGGTCAAGCTTGAGCCGCTCATTACCGGGGTGAATACGCCGCTGGCGATGGTGCAGCCCGCCGGCGACAGCCGGATGTTCATCGTCGAGCAACTGGGTCGCGTGCGTATCCTCGAAAACGGCAAGCTCAATCCGGTGCCGTTCCTTGATATCCGCACCAAGATTCCGAAGCTGCATCATGACTTCGACGAGCGCGGCCTGCTCGGCATTGCGTTCCATCCGAAGTTCAAGGAGAACGGCAAGTTCTATGTGTCCTACAGCGCTCACCTCGATTTCCAGCAGGATCTCGGCCAGATGCTGTGGTATGACCATTCGAACGTCGTCGAGGAGTACACCATCTCGCCGACCAACAAGAATACGGCCGACCTGAGCAGCGCGCGGCGCATCCTGTCGCACCCGTGGCCGCAGTTCAACCACAACGGCCACTGGATCGGCTTTGGCAAAGACGGCATGCTGTACGTGTCGATGGGCGACGGCGGCTATGCGAATGACTGGGGCATCGGGCACAACGTGACCGAGGGCAACGGTCAGGACATGACCACCAATCTGGGCAAGATGCTGCGCGTCGACGTTGACAAGCGCACCGGCAACAAGCCGTATGGCATTCCGGCCGACAATCCGTTCGTGAACAACAAGAACGCGAATCCGGAAATCTGGGCCTCAGGTCTGCGCAACCCGTGGCGTTGCTCGTTTGATACCGGTAGTGGCGCGCTGTTCTGCGGCGACGTGCAGCAAAACAGCTACGAGGAAATCAGCGTCGTTGGCAAGGGCCAGAACTTGGGCTGGCGTCGGATGGAGGCCACGCATTGCTTTGACTACACCAAGCCGGACAATCATCCGGCCTCGTGCGACAAGGCTGGCCTGACGATGCCGATCCTCGAGTACAAGAACTGTACCGCCAAACCCGAGGGTTGCATGGGCATTTCGGTTACTGGTGGCTATGTCTACCAGGGTGCCAATGCCAGCTGGAAAGGCAAGTACATCTTCGGCGACTGGAGCAAGAGCTTTGCCGAGATGGACGGTCAGCTGTTTGTGGCGTCCAAGGGCGCAGACGGCAAGTGGTCCATGGAAGTCGCGAAGGTCACCAACATGGGCGGCA
>JALRBB010000199.1 GCA_023257915.1 Quisquiliibacterium sp.
CATCACAACGCCCTTGTCGACCAGCAGTCGCTCCAGTGCGCCCAGCCAGTGCTCATAGTAGGTGTCGCCCAGATCCGGGTCGCCATCGGCCTGCGCCTGACGGATCTGACGGGATAGGTATTGCGCCCACTCGCTCCAGGCGAACAGGCCGCGCTGATGCAATGCAAGCGTCAACGCAAACGCCTGCGCCTGCCAGGGCTGCGCAAACACCGGACCTTCGGCATCGCAGGGCAGATCGGGCAGCGGACCCGGAATCAGCGGCAGCGTCGCGCTCATCGCGACACCGCCGACGCCATCGGGTCCCGGGTCTGATCCAAGGGGGTATCCGGTTGCAGGTAGGGCTCCCAGCAATCGACGCAGACACTCGAGGCGGTGGTGTCGGGCCCCCAGAGCTCATGCGCATCGAACTGCACCGTGTACAGCCAGCACGGATGCTCGCCGAGCCCCTGGGCATTGGTGTCGGGGAACACATGCGCCCCATGGGCGGCCAGGATGCGGCCGCGCTTGCCCCGGACATAGCGCGGTAGCCGCGTATGGTGAGCCGGATGGATCACGACGGTACGAACCGCGTCACCGATCTGAAAGCGCGCCGCCTGCTCGGCCGGGCGCTCGGTCGGCCCACCCTTTGCCAGCACCGCGGCCACGTCCTTGGCAGCCACACGGCGCGCCGCGGCTTCGGCGCTCCGCACCCCGGGTGCCTCCCCGGGCAACTGGCCAGCGAGTGCAGCACGAAGCTCCTGTTCGCCGATCATGCCCCGTGCAATCAGCAAGCGTTGCAAGCCCTCGAACCAGATCTCGTAGTAGCTGCTGGCGAGATACTGGGCGGGCGGCAGGCTTTCTCGCGCCGAACGCGCCATGTCGATATTCCACTGGCCGGTGAAGCCCGCGGCCAGCGTGATCGCGAATGCGTGCCGCTCCCAGGCTGCGTGAAAAATTTCTTCGTCGTGCTCGGGCACAACCGCGCCGAAGCCCATTGCACCGCCCAGATCCTGTGCGCCGTTCATGTCGAAGCCTGCTGCGCTGCCAGCGCCTGCGGGGTCAGTGCGACGCCGGTGCCGATCATCGAGTCGCGGGTCACGAGCTTGGCGAGTTGCTCCTCGGACCAGCCATCAGTGCCGTCCGGGCGCATCGGCAACACCAGGTAGCGGATCTCGGCGGTCGAATCCCAGACGCGGATCTCGGTCTGCGTCGGCAATTGGAGCCCGAAATCGGCGAGCACGCCACGCGGATCGATCACGGCGCGTGACCGATACGGCGCCGACTTGTACCAGACCGGCGGCAGCCCGAGCACTGGCCACGGATAGCAGGAGCACAGCGTGCAAACGACCATGTTGTGCAGCTGCGGCGTATTTTCCAGCGCCACCATGTGCTCGCCCTGGCGACCACTAAAGCCGAAACCTTCGTCGGAGCCAATCGCCGCGGTGGCGTCGGCCAGCAACCAGGCTCGGTAGGTCGGGTCCGTCCAGGCACGCGCGACCACGCGAGCGCCGTTATGCGGGCCCACGCGATGCTCGTAGGTATCAACAAGCTCGTCGAGCGCCGCTGGATCGACATAGCCCTTGTCGATCAACAGGGTTTCCAGGGCGCGCACCCGGATATCCATTTCCGAAAGCGGCGCGTCGGGGTGGGTATGGTTTGGTGATTGCATGGGTATGATTCTGCAGCAAAAACCGTCGTCGTCGCAGCAACCGTGGCGGCGTGACCCTCCGGCGCGAGCATCCATTGCCAGATATCGTCCTGACCACGATCAACGCGCGCTACACGCATACGTCGCTCGGACTGCGCTACCTGCAGGCCAATCTGGGCGATTTGCGCGAGCGTTCCACGATCCTAGAATTCGTACTCGGAGCCAGGACCGAGGACATGCTGGAGCGCATCCTCGCGGCGCGCCCGCGCATCGTCGGCATCGGCGTGTACATCTGGAACGTGGATGAGGCGACCCGGCTGGCGCAGCAGCTGCGGGAACTGGCTCCGCAGGTCAAGATCGTCGTGGGCGGCCCGGAAGTCAGCTACGAGCACCAGGGGCAGACGATTGTGGCGATCGCCGATCACCTGATCACCGGTCCGGCAGACCTGAGCTTCGCGAAGCTGTGTCGCCAGCTGCTCGACGGACCGCGACCGCTGCAAAAGACCCTCGCCGGCGAACAGCCAGAGCTGGCCGAACTGCGTCTTCCCTACACCTTGTACAGCGACGAAGACATTGCACACCGGCATCTGTATATCGAAGCCTCGCGTGGCTGCCCGTTTCGCTGCGAATTCTGTCTGTCGTCGCTGGATAAGACCGCCTGGCCGTTCGACACGGACACACTGCTCGCTGAACTGGCAACCCTATATGCGCGCGGTGCGCGCCAGTTCCGTTTCGTTGATCGCACCTTCAACCTGAAGGTTGCGACCAGCCTGAAGATCCTCCAGTTCTTCCTGCAGCGGATCGAGTCCGCTCCGAACGACCCGATCTTCGCCCACTTCGAGCTGGTTCCGGATCACTTGCCCCAGGCGCTGCGCGAGGTCATTGCGCGATTTCCGGCGGGCGCGCTGCAATTCGAGATCGGCATCCAGACCTGGAATCCTGAGGTCCAGGCACTGATCAGCCGGCGCCAGGACAACGACAAGGCGTGCGAGAACATCCGCTGGCTGGTGGCCAACACCGGGGCACATCTGCATGTGGACCTGATTGCCGGACTGCCGGGCGAAGACCTGGACAGCTTTGGCCGCGGCTTCGACAAGCTGTTCGCACTCGCCCCTCACGAAATCCAGGTCGGAATATTGAAGCGGCTGCGAGGCGCGCCGATCGCGCGCCATCAGCAAACCCATCAGTTGCGCTTCAATCCTGCCCCGCCCTACAACGTGTTGGCCACCGACCGGATCCGTTTCGACGACATGCAGCGCATCGCCCGCTTTGCGCGCTACTGGGATCTGTACGGCAACTCCGGGCGCTTCCAA
>JALRBB010000235.1 GCA_023257915.1 Quisquiliibacterium sp.
GGCGCATCGACATCCTCGTGAACAACGTGGGCGGCACCATCTGGACCAAGCCCTTCGAGCACTACAGCCCCGAAGAGATCGAGGCGGAAGTGCGCCGTTCGCTGTTCCCCACGCTGTGGTGCTGCCGCGCCGTGCTGCCGACGATGATCGAGCAGAAGAGCGGCGTCATCGTTAACGTCTCCTCCGTCGCCACCCGTGGCGTGCACCGCGTCCCGTACTCCGCGGCGAAGGGCGGCGTCAACGCGCTGACCGCAGACCACCTGGTCGGCGCCAACCTCGCCGGCCACGACTCGCATGGCGTCGGCATGGTGCATCGCTACGTCAGCTCGCTGCTTAACGACGAGCTCAAGCTGAACCAGACCGTCAAGATCGCCAGCGAAACCGGCAGCCTGCTCGCGATCGACGCAATGCGTGGCATGGGTCAGGCGGTCACGCATCAGGCGATGGAGATTGCGATCGACCGCGCCCGCAAGCATGGCGTTGCGGTGATGGGCCTGCGCAATTCGCACCATCTGGGTCGCGTCGGACACTACGCCGAGCAGGCGGTGGCGGCCGGCATGGTGTCGATTCACTTCACCAACGCGATCAGCAGCCCGCCGATGGTGGCGCCGTACGGCGGCTCCGAGGCGCGCTTTCTGACCAATCCGTTCACGGTGGGCATTCCGCGCACCGACGGAAAACCGATCGTGCTCGACTTCGCCACCAGCGCGATCGCGCACGGCAAGGCGCGAGTGGCCTACAACAAGAAGGTCAAGGTTCCGGCCGGCAGCCTGATCGACGCGCAGGGCAACCCCACCGAAGACCCGGCGGTGATGTTCGAGCCTGCGCAGGGCCCGCATGGCGCGCTGATGCCCTTTGCCAACCACAAGGGCTATGCGCTGGCGATGGTCTGCGAGCTGCTCGGCGCGGCGCTGACCGGCGGCGAGACCACCCACCCGGGCAACATGACCATGAAGTTCGCGATCTGGAACAACATGCTGACGCTGGTGTTCGATCCGCAAAAGCTCGGCACCGGCGAGCGCTTCGAGCAGGAAGCACGCAACTTCGTCGACTGGGTGAAGTCAGCGCGGGTATCCGAGGTCGGCAAGGAGCTCGGTGGCATCATGATGCCGGGCGACCCGGAGCGCGTCTCGCGTGCCAAGCGCGCGCAGTTGATGCCGATCGATGCTGGCACGATGGCGCAGATGGATCAGGCCAGCGCTGCGGTCGCCGGCCGCTTTGGGCAGTCGCCCGGCCCGCTGTCGGCGCTCGAGCGCGGCTGCTGAAGGCCAAGGCACTCAAGAGCCTGCAGCAATGCGCACCTTCGTGCTACCGGTGCTGGTCGGGTTCGGAGACTGTGATCCGGCCGGCATCGTGTTCTATCCGAACTTTTATCGCTGGTTTGACGCGGCCACGCATCGGATGTGGCAGCTGGCCGGCTATGATGCGGCGCGCGTAAAACGCGAAACTGGCCTGATCGCCGGCCCGTTGGTCGACACCGGGGCTACGTTCCGTGCCCCGGCAACCTACGGCGACACGATCCAGGTGCACTCACACATCGAACAATGGAAGCCCCGCACCTTTCGCGTCGCGCACCAGATCCGACGCGATGACGAGGTGCTGGTCGACGGTTTCGAAGTGCGCATCTTCGCGCGCCCTGATGCGCAGGATCCGGCTCGGATCCGCGCAGTCCCCATCCCGGACGATTTTCGGGCACTGTTCGAATGACCTTACGCATGCACGCGGGCATCGCCTGTACCTGAGGGCATCACCCCATGGACGATTCCAACGACGAGTTCTCCGCATACCTGCGCTTTTCGCGCGAGGAATGGGCCGAACTGCGTTCGAACACGCCGCTGACCCTGTCCGAGCGCGACCTCGCGGCGCTACAGGGCCTGCATGAGCAGGTTTCGCTCGAAGACGTCGCCCAGATCTATCTGCCCTTGTCTCGGCTGCTGAATCTGCACTTTCGCTCGGCGCGCAACCTGGACGGCGTGCGGGATGAGTTCCTGGGGCGGCTGGTCGGTCGCCGCCCGTATGTGATCGCGATTGCCGGCAGCGTCGCAGTCGGCAAGAGCACGTTTGCGCGGACGCTGCAGGCACTGCTGTCGCGCTGGCCGGATCATCCGAGCGTGGCACTGATCACCACCGATGGCTTTCTGTACCCAAATGCGGAGCTTGAAAGACGCGAACTGATGCAGCGCAAGGGCTTTCCGGAAAGCTACGACCGGCGCCGCATGGTGCAGTTTCTGGCCGCGATCAAGGCAGGTGAGCCGCAGGTCGATGCGCCGGTCTACGAGCATGCCTCCTACGACATCGTGCCCGGCAAGGTGCAGACCGTCAGCCAGCCCGACATCCTGATCTTCGAGGGCCTGAACGTCTTGCAGACCGGGACGGTGGACGCGGTCAGGCCGCACACGCCGAGCATCATCGTGTCGGACTTCTTCGACTTTTCGTTGTATGTGGACGCCGACGAGGCTGACATCCGCGCGTGGTACGTCAAGCGTTTCCTGACGCTGCAGCGAACCGTCTTCCAGAACCCGGCTTCGTACTTTCACCACTACCGTGATCTGACCGAGGCGCGTGCGACCGAGGTTGCCTGCGACATCTGGGAGCGGATCAACCTGGCCAACCTGGTCGAGAACATTCAACCCACGCGCGAGCGCGCGAATCTGGTGCTGCGCAAGCGCAGAGACCACTCGATCGGCGAGATCTGGTTGCGTCAGATCTGAACGCCGCGGCCGCACCGGCCGCAGCTCAGCCGGCCAGCGCCAGACAGGCGACCCCACTGGCGATCAGCGCTGCACCGGCCAGGCGTCTGGCAAGCTCACCTTCGCTGAGCACGCGCGCGCCGAGAAAGGCCGCAATCAGCATCGACACTTCACGCGCTGGCGCGACGTGGCTGATCGGAGCAATCGTCATCGCCTGCAGCACCAGGATGTAGCCGAACGGCGAGAGCAGCGCGACACCCAGCGCTGGCCGCCAGGCCTTGCGCAGCGTGGCACGCAGCGTCGCTCCGCGACGCGCGACCGCCGGCAGCAGCAGCACCGCCCGCGCCGAATCCGACAACCAGTAAAACAGCAGCGGCGCGACCCCGAGCGCGCGCACCGCATTGCCATCGTTGACCGTGTAACCGGCGATCAGCAGCCCGGTGATAGCGCCCCACAACAGCCCGGCGCGCGCACGCGGGGACCATTCGCCCCGCAGCATCGCGGCACCACCGGCAATCGTGAAGGTGCCCAACACGATCAGCGCCAGGCCGGCCAGCGAGCCGACGGTGGCCGGCTCGCCAAGTAGCACGATCGCAGCCAGCGCCGACAACAGCGGACCGACACCACGGGCCACCGGATAGACCACCGACAGATCGCCATGCCGATAACCCGTTTGCAACGTGATGAAATAGAACACATGCAGAAAACCGCTGGCCAGCACCGCGGCCCAGGCCTGCCATCCGAGCTCGAACAGTTGTGTGTGATGCAACACCAGCGCGAACGGCATCAGCGCGAGCGCACCGCCGCTTGCTGCGAGCCAGGAAAAGCAGACCGGATCGGCATCTGCCTTTTTGAGCATCAGGTTCCAGGTCGCGTGGATCACCGCGGCGACCAGAACCAGCGCCAGCGCGCTCAGCGGCATCGTGTTCCCCGGCGCGCGTTGGCCATCAGGTCTTGATGAAGGCGCATCGACGACGTTCGCGACGGCAGAGGCATGATGCAGTTCGCGATGCGCGTCGGTCGACAAGGCCGCATCAAGTTAGCGGCCATCGCGCAGCTCAGGCTTTCAACACTTCCGGATTGACGACACCAGT
>JALRBB010000323.1 GCA_023257915.1 Quisquiliibacterium sp.
ACCGATGTGATTGCGCCGGAACTCGTGCTGCAGATTCGCTCCTCGAGTTGCGCCAGTTCGCTCGCCAGTGTCGGCTGGTATCCGACGCTGGACGGAATTCGCCCCATCAGACCGGACACCTCGGAGCCGGCTTGGACATAGCGAAAGATATTGTCGATCAGCAGGAAAACGTCTTTGCGTTCGACATCCCGGAAGTGCTCGGCGATGGTCAATGCGGTGTGACCGACGCGCAGACGGGCGCCCGGAGGTTCATTCATCTGACCGAACACCATCACGGTGTTGTCGCGCACCCCGGCCTCGCCCATCTCGCGGTAGAACTCTTCGGCCTCGCGTGAGCGCTCGCCGATACCGCAGAACAGGCTGACCCCGTGATGACGCGACGCCATGTTGTGCACCATCTCGGCGATCAGCAGGGTCTTGCCGACACCAGCTCCGCCGAACAACCCCGCTTTGCCGCCACGCTCGAGCGGTGCGAGCAGGTCGATGATCTTGATGCCGGTCGGCAGGATTTCGTTGCTGGTCGACAGTCGCGACAAGGGTTGCGGCGACTGATGGACGAGCCGCATTTGGTCGGTGGGGATCTCGCCGAGACCGTCCAGCGGCTCGCCGAACACGTCGATCATCCGCCCCAGCAGGGCCGGGCCGACTTTGACGCGCAATCCGGTCCCGGTATTGGCGACCGGATCACCGATCGCCAGCCCTGCGGTGGCGTTCAGCGCGACGCACCGCACCGTGCCGGGCGCTGCGTGCGCCTGTACCTCAAGCGCCACCGCACCGCGCGTGCCGGCACGCAGCAGCGTTTGCATTGGCGGCAGCGCGTCGTCGAAGCGCGCATCGACGACGCTGCCCAGCACGGCTGCTACCGTGCCGAGCCCTGCCCGGGTTTGGTGGTGGTTCATCAGCATCCCCATGACTACAACTAGCGCACTGGGCGCTATGACGTCAATGACGGATGCTGGTCTGACGGCGCTCGTGTCGCGCCAGCGCGGCCGGCGGGCGGCCGCGCGTCAGACTGATCAGAGGCGCTCGAAGACTGCCGCGATGCCCTGTCCGCCGCCGATGCACATCGTCACCAGCGCATAGCGTCCGTTGATGCGCTGCAGCTCATACAAGGCCTTGGTCGCAATGAATGCGCCCGAGCAGCCGATCGGATGGCCAAGCGCAATGGCGCCACCGTTCGGGTTGGTCTTGCTCATGTCCAGGTTCAGTCCGCGTGCCACCGCGATCGCCTGAGCCGCGAAGGCCTCGTTGGACTCGATGACGTCCATCTGATCGAGCGTGACTCCGCCTTTTTTCAGCGCGAGCTTGGAGGCCGGGATCGGGCCCTCGCCCATGATCTCGTTGGGCACGCCAGCCACCGCGTACGAGACCAGGCGGGCGATTGGCTTGTAGCCGTCGCGGCTTGCAATGCTCGCGTCGCCCAGCACGAAAAATGCGGCGCCATCGTTGATGCCGGACGCATTGCCGGCGGTGACGGTGCCATCTTTCTTGAAGGCTGGTTTGAGCTTGGCGAGCGTTTCCATCGTGGTGCCGGCCTTCACATACTCGTCCGTGTCAAACACGACTTCGCCCTTGCGGGTCTGCTTGACGATCGGAACGATCTGGCTCTTGAAGCGACCTTCGGAGATGGCATTGGCCGCCCGTCGCTGGGATTCAGCCGCCAGGGCGTCCTGGTCTTCGCGGGTGATGTTCCATTTCGCGGCCAGGTTCTCGGCGGTAATGCCCATGTGGCCGACGCCAAACGGGTCGGTCAGCGTCGAGACCATCGTGTCGATGAGCTTGGTGTCGCCCATTCGCGCGCCGGTGCGCATCGCCGGCGACAAATAGCCGCCACGGCTCATGACTTCAACGCCGCCGCCGATCCCGTAGTCGCAATCGCCAAGCAGAATGTTCTGTGCGGTGGTGACGATGCCCTGCAGGCCGGATGAACACAGGCGGTTCACGGCCATCGCGACACTGTCCATCGGCAGCCCGGCCTGGATCGACGCGACTCGCGCCACATAGGCCGAGCGGCTTTCGGTGGGAATCGTATTGCCAACCGTCACGTAATTGATCACTTTCGGGTCGACGCCGGAGCGCTCAACCGCGGCCTTCATCACCGTGCCGCCGAGTTCGGCCGGTTCAATATCGGAGAGCGAACCGCCGAAGGAACCAACCGCCGAGCGCGCCGCGCCCAGCACGACTACGTCACGTGTGCCCATAGAAAACCTCTCTGGAGAAGATGGTGTGTTGAATTTTGAAAGTCGATTGGATCACCGTCCGCTTGCATGCTACTTACGGGGCGATCCTGTTGCGCCGAGGGGGCGATACCGCCAGCCCCGATTATCGCCGATCGGCGCCAATCGACGAAGTTGGGCGTCAAACCCCGGATGATCGGGGCACTTGCGCGATCCGGTTCACGGCTTGCCGGCAGGCGGGCCAGCTGCGTTTCGGGCTTTTCGAGATCCGTTTACCGCAATGGTCGTACCAGAATCGTGGCACGTATCCCGGCATCGTGCATCGGACCGCTGCCGGTCGGGCCGTGCCCTGCGCCCAGCATCGCGCCATGCCTTGGCGAATGCAGCATCGACATCGCGTTGCAGCGCAGCGTATATCGTCCGGGTTCGTTGGCCTGGAAGCGCATCTGGATGCGTTCATGGTGTGCGAACCACCCTTCGGGCAGTTCGGGGATCGGTGAATTCCGGTCCGGGGCGGGGCGACGCACTGCACGTCCGAGGACGCGACCGTCCATGCTGAGAATTGGCGCGCCCGCGCTGGATATGGGCGTGTCTTCGATCATCAGGTTGTGCGCAGGTCCGGCATTGGCGACGACCCGCAGTTCCACGCAGTCTCCCTGCATGACGGTCACGATCGGCGGTTCGAACTCGGTCTGACCGACGATCAGCTCAATCTGTTTGAGCGGAGCGGTGCCAACGCAGTACGGGGAAAGATCGCGACGGG
>JALRBB010000451.1 GCA_023257915.1 Quisquiliibacterium sp.
GGTTGAATGCCAGCACCGTGATGAAGATGGCCAGGCCCGGGAACACCGCCATCCACGGTGCCTGCGTCAGGAAACGCTGCGCGGTGTTCAGCATCGAGCCCCAGCTTGGCGAAGGCGGTTGCTGGCCCAGACCCAGGAACGACAGGCTTGCCTCGGCAATGATCGCCGCGGCGATCGCGAGCGTGGCCTGCACGATCACTGGCGGCAGGATATTGGGCAGGATGTGGCGCAACAGGATGCGCGCCGGTGGGTTGCCCACTGCGCGCGCCGCCTCAACATACTCTTCTGCGCGCACCGCGAGCACCTGCCCACGCGAGAGCCGCACGAAGATCGGCGTCGCGGTAACGCCAATTGCGATCATCGCATTGCCCAGACTCGGACCCAGGAAGGCGGCCAGCGCAATCGCCAGGATCAGGAACGGAATTGCCAGCATCGCGTCGGTGAGTCGGCTGATCGCGGCGTCCAACAGACCGCCGACGTAGCCCGCCAGCATCCCGAGCGGCACGCCGATGCCCACTGCGATCGACACCGAGATCAGCCCCGCGGCCATCGAGGCGCGCCCGCCCCATATCACGCGCGAGAACAGGTCGCGACCAACCTCGTCGGTACCGAACCAGTGCACAAGGCTCGGTGCCTTTCGCACAGTTTTCCAGCTGGTCGCCAACGGATCGAAGGGCGCGATCCATGGGGCCGCGAGCGCCAGCAGTGCCATCAGGGCGACGACGACCAACCCGAATACGGCTGCGCGCCTTGCCAGTAGACGGCGTAGTGCGCGGCGAGCGGGGCCGGGTTGCGTCAGCATGCCTGCGGGACCGGCCGATGCATCGGGGTCGATGGTGGTTGTCACCGGCAGCGCACTGGTGTCGCGCGTCATCCGCGCAGCCTCGGGTTGACCAGTACGTACGCGATGTCTGCCAGCAGGTTCAACAAGATGTAGACCGTCGCGGTGACCAGCACCACGCCTTGAACCACTTGGTAGTCGCGGTTGAATACTGCATCGACAATCAGCTTGCCGAAGCCGGGAATCGAGAACACCTGCTCGGTGAGCACCGCGCCCGACAGCAGTGTGCCGAACTCCAGTGCACCCAGCGTGATGACCGGCGTCAGCGCATTGCGCAGCGCATGCTTCATCACAACAACGTTTTCGAGCAATCCCTTGGCACGCGCAGTGCGTACATAGTCGGCGCTCATCGCTTGCAGCATCGCCGAGCGCATGTGTCGCATCAGCACCGCGGCGATGGCATTGCCCAGCACGAAAGCCGGCATCACGGTCGATGCAAGTGACTGTCCCAGGTCTTCGAACGGACTGACAAAGCCTGAGGCAGGCAGCCATCCCAGCTTCACCGAAAACAGGAAGATCAGCATGATCCCAAGCCAGAAGTTCGGCGTCGATAAGCCCCATAGCGCGAACACATTGGCGCCGATATCCCAGCCGCTCCCTTTTTTTACGGCCGATATGATCCCGGCCGGAATCCCGATGAGCAGCGCAAAGCCCATGGCCATTGTTGCCAGCTGCAACGTCACGGGGAGCTTCTCGACAATCAATTCAGCGACCGGCTTCTTGAT
>JALRBB010000528.1 GCA_023257915.1 Quisquiliibacterium sp.
GCCCGAGGAGCCCTCCGTCAGGTAGGGCGTGTCAATTTGTGCCAGGTTGCCCATGCAGATGATCTTGGTGCCGGGGCCGGCGCGCGTGATCAGCGTCTTCATCTGCTTGGGCGTCAGGTTCTGCGCCTCGTCGATGATCAAAAACTTGTTGATGAAGGTGCGACCGCGCATGAACGACATCGCCTTGACCTTGACCCGCGAGCGGATCAGGTCGTTGGTGCTCGCCCGACCCCACTCGCCAGCGCCCGCTTCTCCCTGATTGAGCACCTCGAGATTGTCCTCAAGCGCACCCATCCAGGGCTGCATCTTCTCCTCTTCGGTGCCGGGCAGATAGCCGATGTCCTCACCGACCGGCACCGTGGCGCGGGTCATGATGATCTCGGAGTAACGGCGCGATTCAATCACCTGAGTCAGCGCGGCTGCCAGGGCAAGCAGCGTCTTGCCAGTGCCTGCCTGGCCGAGCAGCGTGACGAAATCGATCTCCGGGTTCATCAGCAGATTCAGTGCGAAGTTCTGCTCGCGGTTGCGCGCGGTGATGCCCCAGACCGCGTTCTTGTGGTGACCATAGTCGCGAAGCGTTTGCAGCACCACGTTGCGCGGCGTGATTTCCTTGACCTGGGCCAACAGCGGCGTGTCGCCTTCCAGATAGACGAACTGGTTGATCAGCATCGAACCGATCAGTGGACCGGTGAGCCGGTAGAACGTGGAGCCCGCCTGCTGCCAGGACTCGATGTCCTTGCCGTGCGCTTCCCAGAAGTCTGCCGGCAGCTGCAAGACGCCGCCATAGAGCAGATCGGTGTCTTCGAGTACCTGGTCGTTGCGGTAATCCTCGGCCGGCAGGCCCAGCGTGCGGGCCTTGATGCGCATGTTGATGTCCTTGGACACCAGCACCACGTCACGCGATGCGAACCGCTCGTGCAACTCGCGCACTACCCCCAGAATCTGGTTGTCCGCCTTGCCGACCGGCAGGCTGCTGGGCAGCATCGCCGCGATCGCCCGGGTCTGAAAGAACAGGCGTCCGGACGCATCGACATTGCCAAGCACTGACAGCGCAATGCCGTCGTCGATCGAGCCTTCCACGGTCGCGATCATTTCGTCGAGCGCGCGGCTTACCTGCCGGGCATTGCGCGAGACCTCGGACATGCCGCGCTTGTGATTGTCGAGCTCCTCGAGCGTCATCATCGGCAGGTAGATGTCGTGCTCGGCGAAGCGAAACAGGCTGGACGGGTCGTGCATCAGCACGTTTGTGTCCAGCACGAAGATTTTCCTGCGTGCCTTGGCACCAGACTGCGCCCGGTTCGAGCTGGCAGCTGCCACTTTGCGACCCGCTGCGCTCACCGGCGCAACCGCAGCGGCCGGCGTAGCGGGTTTTGCGGTTTCTTCCTTCAGCGGCTGCATTGGCGCGGGCGCCTTTTGCAGCAGGACAGGGCTCGCCGTTTCCTGCGTAGCGGCCGCGTCGGTCGCACTCGCCGGTTTTCGGGTCTGTCGGGGCTTTGCGGCCTTGATACTGGACAGGTCGAGCAGGGTTGCGGGTTTGCTGGGGGCTTTGGGTAGGGGCATCGGTCAGGCGCGGTTCGAAACTTCAGAGTGATTGGACATACTCCAGCACTTCGTCGACATGGCCCGGCACTTTCACGCCGCGCCACTCCCGAACGAGCTTGCCGCCGGCATCGATCACAAAGGTCGAGCGCT
>JALRBB010000066.1 GCA_023257915.1 Quisquiliibacterium sp.
GGGACTTTGGGTCGAACTGGGTCGGGTCCGGATGCGGCGTCGACACGACGCGCGCGATACCGGCAATGCCTGGTTGCGGACAGCTCGAGTGATAGAACAGCACCAGATCGCCGATGCGCATCGAATCGCGCATGAAATTACGCGCCTGGTAATTGCGAACGCCGAACCATGCGACTGTCTGCTTGGGCATGTTCAGCACGTCGTCGACCGAGCACTCGTCGGGCTCGGACTTCATCAGCCAATGATTGGTTGCTGGCGGCGACGCAGACATGACGAAAAGAAATCGGGTGCCCCGCTTGTGCCGGCAGGTCAGCATCCTGAACCATTCAGTTCAGGGCGGTCGCAGCTGGCATCACATCAGGTTCATCCGACGAGGGACGATCACAACAGCGACGCACGTTTGCCGCGACCTGGATGCTCTAGCATTGGCTCAAGGAATGTATGACCCGGATCGAACACCGCAGGGCGATCCGATTGTAACGCGGCCCGGGGAAAGTCAGAACAAGTTTTCCTGTCGACGAATCTCGGCGTCCAGGTCTTCATTGACCTGTCGCACGCGCCTGGCGGTATCTGGCGACGGGCGGCCGGCACCGCTCGGGCCCTCGAGCAGTTCATGCGCAATCTGCAGCGCGGCCATCACGGCGATCCGATCGATGCCGCTGATCCGCCCCGAGTCGCGGATCATGCGCATCTTGTCGTCGACCAGAGCGACCGCGCGCAGCAACTGCTCGCGGCCTTCCTCGTCGACTGCCAGCTTGTAGTCGCGGTCGAGAATCTTGACGTCGATATTGGCCATCGCCTCAGCCTTGTGCGGTCGTTTGTGCGCTTGCGTCGATCGGCAGCCGCGCAAGCGCGGTTTCGACGCGTGATCGAGCCTCGTCCATGCGGGCCTGCATAGATTCCTGGGCTGTGCGAGCCTGTTCGAGCTGCTGGCGCAGCGCTGCGTTGTCATCGGAGAGCTTGCGCGTGATGGCAAGCAGTTGCTGGGTACGATCCAGCAGCAATGCGAGTTCCTCGTTCATGACGCCGATGTTAGGGACCGCGGTTCGGAGGGTCAAGTTCTCCTGTGGGCGCCCGAGCATCGGATCGCGAACGGCATGCGGTAGCATCGAGTTCGTGAAACGAATACTGCTGCTTTTTCTGACCGGCGCGATGCTGCTGTTCTCGGCGCATCGGATGGCATTGGCCGCGCCGGTGCGGGTCGAGGCGGTCGAGCTTGAGCTTGTCTCGAAGCTCGACCGGGTGGCACCGGGGACCAGGGCGCTGCTGGGCCTGAGGATCCGTCATGACCCGCACTGGCACACCTATTGGCGCAATCCCGGCGATTCCGGACTGCCGACCACGTTGAAGTTGCACTCGCCTGCCGGCTGGAGTTCTGGCCCGTTCATCTGGCCTGCGCCCACCCGAATTTTCGTCGGGCCGCTGGCCAGCTATGCGTATGAGGGGGAGTTGCTGCTGCCCTTCATGCTCGATGTTCCAGCCGATGCGGTCCCGGGCAGCGTGCGGCTCGCAGGCAAGGCCCAATGGCTGATGTGCCGCGAGGTCTGCATCCCGGGCGAAGCTGAGCTTTCGATCGTGCTACAGGTCGGTGCCATAGAAGATGTTGTCGCCGAGGATCATCGCGCAGGAATCACCCGCTATGAAGTCTTCGCCGAGGATGAATGCCTGCGCGAGTCCGTCCGGTGATTCCTGGACTTTGTACTGCAGCGACAGGCCCAGGTGCG
>JALRBB010000213.1 GCA_023257915.1 Quisquiliibacterium sp.
TGAGCATCAGTTGCAGCAAGATTTCATCTACACACACCGCTGGTCGGAAGGCGATGTGCTGATGTGGGACAACCTGCGCACGATCCATCAGGCCATTGCCGACTACCGACCCGACGAACCCCGGCTGATCAAGCGCTGTCAGGTGATGGCGAGTCGTTACCTGCCACATTGATGGCCACGCTGGCGCGCAAGCAAGGAGACAAGGAATGCACAAGACGATGACGATTCTGGGCGGAGCAGTGCTTGTCGCTGCGGCGGTGCTGGCCAGCCCCGCTTGGGCGCAGGATTTTCCCGCCAAGCCTGTCAAACTGGTTGTCGGCTATTCAGCAGGTGGCCCGACCGACGTGCTGGCGCGGGTATTGGCGGCCGACATGACGGAGATCCTTGGTCAAAGCGTGCTCGTCGAGAACAAACCGGGCGCCGCCGGACGCATCGGCACTGAATTCGTCGCACGCTCGGCACCGGACGGCTACACGATCACGGTCAGTACGCTGTCGCACAACGTCAATGCGCTGCTGTATCCGAAGACCGTCAAATACGATCCGGTCAAGGATTTCTCGCCGGTGGCGCTGACCGCGCTACTACCCATGGTTGCGGTCACCGCCCATGAGTCGCCGGCCGGCCGCCTCGGCGATCTCGTCGACAAGGCGCGTAAGGCACCCGGTACCGTCACTTACGGCTCGTCGGGCAATGGCGGATCGGCGCACCTGGCTGCCGCACTGCTCGAGACCTTGTCAGGGACGCAGATGCTGCATGTTCCATTCAAGGGCAACGGTCCGGCGCTGACCGAAGTGATGGCCGGTCGGGTGGAGTTCATGTTCTATCCGATGGTCGGTCTAAAGGCCCATATCGAGGCGAAACGCCTGAAGCCGCTCGCAGTGACCACCGCCAAGCGCCACCCCGACTATCCGGACGTGCCAACCACCGCTGAACAGGGACTCAAGGGCTTCGAAGACTATACGCAAGGCATCGGCATGCTCGCGCCCGCGGGCACTCCCGCGGCGGTTGTCGCCAAGCTGAACGCGGCGGTGAACGAGGCGCTCAAGCGTCCAGCGACCGTAGCCAAGCTTGCCAGCCTCGGGGCGATCGTGGCCGGTGGCTCGCCGCAAGATTTCGGCAGCTTCATCGGCAAGGACCGCGAACGCTGGGAGCGGGTGATCAAGGCTGCCAACGTCAAGGTCGAGTGAACGCATCCGGCATCAATCGCGCCTTTAGCATCGACGACCTGCGCGAGCGGGCGCGCCGGCGCCTGCCGCGTGGGGTGTTCGACCTGTACGAAGGCGGCGCAGAAGACGAACTGACCTTGCGCGAGAACCGCGCGGCATTCGAGCGGATTCGCCTGCGTCCGCGGGTGCTGCGTGATGTTTCGTCGGTCGATACCACGACCACGGTACTCGGCACCCCGCTCGCATTGCCTTTGCTTATCGGACCGACCGGGGCAGTCGGCTTCGGCTGGCCGCATGGCGAAGTGGCGCTGGCACGCGCGGCCCAGCAATTTGGCGTGCCGTTCGTGTTATCCACCTCGGCCACATCATCAATTGAACGGATTGCGCAGGCTGTGCCCGGTCATCGACTCTGGTTCCAGGCCTACATCCTGAAGGACACAGATTTCACGCTACGGCTGATCGAGCGAGCCAGGCTTGCCGGCTACGAAGCGCTGATGGTCACGGTCGATCTGCCGGTCGGCGGAAAACGCGAACGCGACATGCGCAACGACTTCTCGGTGCCGTTTCGCTGGACTGCGCGCAATGTCGCGGGGTTCGCGCGCAAGCCAGCCTGGGCGCTCGCGCAGCTCCTGGCCGGCCAGCCGGTGCTGGAAAATCTGGTGGGCCTCGAGGCGCCAAAAACCTCGACCAGCGGGCTGGTCTCTAGTGTCGGACGTCGCTACGACGCATCGTTCGACTTCGAGGCGCTCGCCCGCATCCGGGATGCCTGGGGCGGCAAGCTTGTCGTTAAGGGCGTCGTGCGTGACGACGACACCGAGCGGCTTGTGCGTCTGGGCTGCGATGCGGTCGTGGTGTCCAACCACGGCGGCCGGCAACTCGATGGCGGCATCGCGACGCTGGACGCCTTGCCCGAAGTGCTCGAGGCGGCGGCTGGCCGCATCGAGGTTCTGGTCGATGGGGGCGTGCGCCGCGGCGTGGACATCGTCAAGGCGCTCGCTCTCGGAGCGAAGGCTGTGCTGGTCGGACGCGCGACGCTGTACGGCGTGTGCGCGGCGGGTCTGCCGGGAGCCTGCCGTGCGCTGGACATCCTTGCCGATGAGCTGAATCGGAGCATGCGCCTTTGTGGTGCTCGCCAGATTGCTGAAATCACCCCTGATCTGATCGTGGCAGCGGCGCCTGGTTCCGCGGCCTAAGCCGATCGCAAGCTCGAGCGAGCAGGAGATACAAAGTTGACCCCTGATCCTTCCAATCTGGCTCGCCAATGGCTGGCCGATCTGTCCGGTGCAATCGCCAGTGGTGAGTTCCAGGCCGCGGCGGCGCTATTCGGCCAGGAATGCTACTGGCGCGACCTGATCAGCCTAACCTGGAACATCAAGACCAGCGAAGGTCGTGATGCGATTGCTCAGATGCTTGCCGCGACAGTGCCTCAGGCTGCTCCCGGCCCGTTCGTGCTGGACGGCGAGGCGACACAGGCCGACGGCATCACCGAAGCCTGGTTCCGCTTCGAGACCCGGACCGGACGGGGGCGCGGACATCTGCGGCTGCGTGACGGGGCGGGCTGGACCCTGATGACCTCGCTGCAGGAACTCAAGGGCTTCGAGGAGCGGCGCGGACCAACGCGGCCGCTCGGCACCGAGCATCGCGTGGTGCGTGGGCGCAAGAGCTGGCTTGAGTTGCGCGAGCAGGAGCTGCGTGCGCTCGGCGATACCGAGCAGCCGTACTGCCTGATCATTGGAGGCGGGCAGGGTGGGCTGGCGCTGGGCGCACGGTTACGCCAGCTCGGTGTGCCGACCTTGATCGTCGAGCGCAATGCTCGGGCCGGCGACTCCTGGCGCAACCGCTATCGCGCGTTATGCCTGCATGACCCGGTCTGGTACGACCACATGCCCTATCTGCCGTTTCCGGACCACTGGCCGGTGTTTTCGCCGAAGGACAAGATCGGCGACTGGCTCGAGATGTACGCGAAGGTGATGGAACTGAATCTGTGGACTTCCACCGAGTGCGTCAGTGCCGCGTATGACGAGCAACGCGGCTGCTGGGACGTCGAGGTGCTCCGCGAGGGTCGGCCGGTGCGACTGCAGCCGCGCCAACTGGTGCTGGCCACCGGCATGTCGGGAATGCCTGAGGTGCCGGATTTTCCGGGGGCTGCATCGTTTCGCGGTGTGCAGTGTCATTCGAGCCAATTTCGCTCCGGGGCCGACTGGAGCGGGAAGCGATGCGTCGTCATCGGTTCGAACAATTCGGCGCACGATATCTGTGCCGACCTTTGGGAGCATGAGGCGCAGGTCACGATGGTGCAACGCTCCTCGACGCTGGTGGCACGCACCGAAACCCTGATGGAACTTGGCTGGGGTCGCCTGTTCTCCGAGGAGGCGCTGAGCCGTGGCATCGATACCACCAAGGCCGACCTGACCATGCATTCGGTGCCTTACGGCATCATGCCGCCGGTCCAGACCAACATGGTCGCGCAGATTCAAAAGCGCGATGCGGCCTTCTACAAGAAGCTGACGGACGCCGGTTTCCTGCTCGACTTCGGCGAAGATGGAACCGGTTTAGCGCTGAAATACTTGCGCCGGGGTTCCGGCTACTACATTGACACCGGCGCATCCGAGCTGGTCGCCGACGGCCGAATTGGCTTAAAGAGCGGTGTGCAGGTGGAACGCATCGAACCGGATGCGGTGGTGCTCAGCGACGGCGCTCGGCTGGAGTGCGACCTGATTGTGTACGCAACCGGATTCGGCTCGATGAATGGCTGGGCGGCGAAGATGATTTCGCAGCAGGTCGCCGACCGGGTTGGCATCTGCTGGGGGCTGGGCTCGGGTACCAGCCGCGATCCGGGGCCGTGGGAGGGCGAGCTGCGCAACATGTGGAAGCCGACACAACAGCCGGGCTTGTGGTTCCATGGCGGCAACCTGCAGCAGTCGCGCAGTTACTCGCTGTATCTCGCCTTGCAGCTGAAAGCGAGAATGGAGGGACTGGATACCCCAGTTCACGGAATGGAGCCGGTACGACATCCGCGCTGATCGTCTCGGCATACAATGCAACGCATCCGTACCGGCTGCCGCCACGCAGCCAACATCAGGAGCGAGCGATGAGCGTTTCGTCGATGAATCATTTTACGATCCTGACCGACGACTTGGACGCGACACTTGCGTTCTACGACCGCTTCCTCGGACTTCGGCCGGGACGGCGCCCACCGTTCACATTTCCGGGGGCCTGGCTGTATGCGCAGGATGGCAACGATCCGATCCTGCATGTAGTCGCCGGCAAGCCGCGCGCCGCGCTGGTCAGGGGCGTCATTGATCATATGGCCTTTACCGCGCAGAACCTGCAGGCTTCGGTCGCAAAGCTGCAGGCGGCGGATGTTCCGTACGAGCTGCGCCGCTTGCCCGAATTTGGTACCTGGCAGCTGTTTTTTCACGACCCGAACGGGGCTAAGGTCGAACTCGACTTTGACGCAGCCGAACACGGTCCCGTAACCTGAACTTTCCACTCGAACCCACAATGCACTACGACACCGACTCCAATCTTCACGGCCTGAAGCATGATCCGTTCAAGGCACTCGCGGTACCGCGTCCGATCGGCTGGGTCTCCAGCGTCGGCAAGGACGGCAGCCGCAATCTGGCGCCGTACAGTTTTTTCAATGCGGTCGCAGACCGGCCGCCGATGGTGATGTTCTCGTCGGTGGGGCGTAAGGACAGCCTCAAGAACATCGAGGAGACCGGTGAGTTTGTCTGCTCGCTGGCCAACTGGGATCTTCGCCACGAGATGAACATGAGTTCGGCCGCCGTCGGACGCGGCGTCGATGAGTTCGCACTGGCCGGGCTGGAGCCGGCTGCCTCGAAGCTCGTCAAGGCACCGCGCGTTGCGCGCAGCCCGGCGGCGTTCGAATGCCGCCACTGGAAGACCATTGAGATGCCGGCCAACGAAAAGCGCCCCGACCTGAGCAACCTGGTGGTGTTTGGAATCGTCGTGGCGATCTATATTGATGACAGCTTCGTCCAAGACGGGCTGGTCAATACCGGAGCGATGCGCCCGCTTGCACGCCTGGGGTACATGGATTACGCGGTCGTCACGCCAGAGACGATGTTCACCTTGAATCGTCCCGAGGTTGCCGCCGACGGCAAGAGTGCGACCGTCAACACGAGGGAGTGGGACGGCGTCTATCGCTGACCCGGGACCGGCGGGCGCCGTGGCGCGCCCGCTTGCTGTTGGACCGGTGGGTCGATGTCTTCGCCGAGCGTGCGACGCATCAGCCAGCGCAGCGATGCGCCAAGATCGAGCCCGGAGCGACCGCCGACTGCGCGCGGCGTCACCGCTTGCAGCGGGCTCGCCCGCCGCGCAACCTCGAACGAAAAGACGTAGAAAGGCTCCTGTCCCATTCGCAGGTCGGTGATCCGCACGCTGCCGTCCTTCTCGTCGAGGCGAAAAAATCCGCGACTGAACCAGGCGATGCGACGCACAGCAGCAATGTCGCGCGCTTGCTCAAATAGCGACGGGTCGATACGCCAGGACGCGAAGCGAATCGGTCTTGCATTGTCGAGCAACGAGTAAAACCCCTCCTCATAGCGATCAGATCGCATGATGAGCACGCGCCACAGAACCGTATTGAAGGGCGCGGGGGTGACCAGGATTCGCTCGACCGGTGGAGCGCCGACAGATGGCATCGACGCGAGTTGGCTGCGGACGCGATCGAGCACCAGTTGTTGCGCCACCACACCCCAGGCGAGGTAGGCGCTGGACACCGCCAGTCCAGCAAGGCTCATGCGCCACGCCCGCAGGCGGGGCTGGCGCTGCGTGGCTGCCACCCCGCGAAGTCGTACCGCCGGCCAAAGCGCGACCAGCAACGGTAGCGTGTAGAGCGGATCGATGATGAACACGCTGCCAAGGCCCACTGGCTGGTCGGTGAACGGCAGCGCGATCTGCGTACCGTACACCGTCATTGCATCGAGCAGTGCATGCGTGACCAAAGCCAGCCAGACGAGCAGCAACCATCCACGGTAGGACTGGCGCGCAGGCATGTTGCGGCGATCCAGCCACGCAGGGATCAATGCGATTGGTAGGCTGGCGAGCGTCTGCCAGAAGGGCGCATGCGAATGTGCGCGATGCCGGGTCATGTCGCTGATCGGATCGCCATACCGGATCAGCACGTCCAGATCGGGCAGGGTGCCACAGACGGCGCCCCATAGCGCGGCTTTCCAGGGGGCGGTGCGCCGCCCCATCACCGCAACCCCCACCGCCGCACCCAGCGCAATTTGCGAAATGGAATCCATGCCGCGAGCCTATCCGATTCGTGGGCAACGGTGAATCCGAGAGGCTTGCGCAACAGGCACAATGCAGGGCAACGATCACAATGCGACCCACCCATGCATCCGCGGCGGACTGCAGCAAGTGGCGCTCAGTCACGGAGATTCTCAATGCAAGCCACGGCACCTGCCGACCAGCCAAGGTCCTGGGATCTGGAACAGATCAAGCAGTTGAAGTCTCGCTACTGTCGCTATGTCGACCTGAAACATTGGGAACGCCTGCGCGGGTTGTTCACGCCGGACGCGCGCTTTGAAGGTCTGGGCTCAGCGCCCACCGGCGCGAGCGTCGGGCAATTCATCGATGGCATCTCGCACCGTCTCGGTCCTTGCGTGTCGATTCATCACTGCCATATGCCCGATATCGTCTTTCTCGATGCGAACCGCGCGCGCGGCATCTGGGCGATGATGGATTACCTGCAGTGGCCGCAGCCACTGGAAATTCGGGAGGCCAAAGGGCCGGTCGTCGGGTTTACCGGCTACGGGCACTATGAGGAAGAGTACCGGCGAACCGCCAACGGCTGGCGCATTGCGCTGTTGCGCCTGACACGGATGCGTATCGATCCGATTTTTCCGGGCCATCCAGCGCCTCTGGCCGGCTTTATGGCCGCGTCCGACGACTGGCTCGGATTGGATACATCCTCACAGAGCACGCACGGAGAACGATGATGAAAGCTGTTGGCTATCGCGCCTGCCTGCCGGTGACCGACCCGCAGTGTCTTGTCGACCTGGAACTTCCCGATCCGGTACCCGGTCCTCGCGACCTGCTAGTCCGCGTTCACGCGGTGTCGGTCAACCCGGTCGACACGAAGGTACGACGTAACGTCGCACCCGCCGACGGTGAGACCCGTGTGCTTGGGTTCGACGCCGCCGGCGTTGTCGAGGCTGTTGGCGAACAGGTTCGGTCATTCAAGCCTGGCGATGCGGTCTGGTATGCGGGATCGCGCTCTCGGCAGGGCACCAACGCAGAACTGCATCTGGTGGATGAGCGCATTGTTGGGCGTAAGCCGCAGTCCCTCGATTATGCGCAGGCCGCAGCGATGCCGTTGACCGCAATCACCGCCTGGGAGGCTCTCTTTGACCGCCTTCAGCTGCGCTTGGGTAAGCCTCATGATGATGGCGTGCTGCTGATCACCGCTGGCGCTGGAGGGGTCGGTTCGATTGCGATCCAGCTCGCGCGCCGCCTGAGCGGTGCCACCGTGGTCGCCAGCGCTTCGCGTCCCGAGTCTCGCGAGCAGGTGCTTGGTCTTGGCGCGCATCTGGTCATCGACCACGGCAAACCGATCGCGGCGGAACTCAAAGCGGCTGGCCTGCGCTGGGCCGAGCGCATCTTCAGCATCTCGCATACCGACCGTCATTTCGCCGAACTGGCGCGCTCGGTCGCGCCTCAAGGGCGCATCTGTGTGATCGACGATCCGGAGCCGATTGACGTTCGCCTGCTCAAGGCACGTTGTGCCTCTTTGCATTGGGAGGCGATGTTTACTCGCTCCGGGTTCGAGACGCCGGATATGGCGGAGCAGGGCCGGCTGCTCAACGAGGTTGCCAGACTGGTCGACGAAGGCGTCGTGCGCAGCACACACACACAAACCATGGGTCGCATCGATGCGGCCACGATGCGTGCCGCCCATGCGCAAATCGAATCCGGCCGTACGATCGGCAAGATCACACTGGCCGGATTCTGACGAAGCGGCATGGGCCCGAGGTTTGCAGACGTCATGCAAGGCCGGGCGGCTGCAGCCACTTTTGAACCGTTCAAGCCTGTTTGCTGAGCGGTAGCGAGAGTCGCACAGTGGTGCCCTGGCCTGGGCTGCTGTCGATTTCCACGGTTCCGCCAAGCTGATGGGCGAAACCTTGTACCGTCGACAGACCAAGCCCGGTGCCGTGCCCCCGCTCCCGGGTCGTGAAAAACGGATCGAATGCCTGCGCGCGTACCGTTTCGCTCATGCCGCAGCCGTTGTCGCTGACCTCGATCAGCGCATAGCTCCCCGCCCGCAACCCGGCACCTGCGTTGCGGTGCCAGCCGACGTTCTGATCAGCGGCAGGATTTCCTGAATCGCCGGGTGATGGTGCCAAACCGCTCTCAATGCCTTGTAAGCCTTTCCTGCAATGCGTCGATCGTGTTGATCAGGTCTTGCTTTCGATATGGCACGTTGAGCGAAGCCCATCGCATCTCGGTCACCGCATCAGGCAAGGATGCAGGCATCGAACCAGTCAGCAGGATCATGGTGTCAGGATGACGGGATCGGGCGTCGGACACCAGTGGCAGAGCGCTCTCGGAGCCTGGAATCATTGCAGGGAGGATCAGCAGATCGATCACTTCGGATTCGAGCACGGCCTTCGCCTGCGCGATATCGCTAGCGCTTCGGGCCAGGAATCCTGCCGATTCCAGCCATTGGCAGGTGATTTCAGCAATATCCGCTTGGTCGTCGACAACCAGAGCCTGCGCCTTCCGCCTGCCATCTGCGCTCATGCGCTCACCGCTGGTGCGCGGCATCGGCAAATACAGGCGTATTGTCGTTCCTTCACCCTGCGAGCTAATGATCTTGGCCGTGCCACCGATCTGTTCGGTCATGCCAAGCACCATCGACAGGCCAAGACCGGTGCCGCGTCCGCGCTCCTTGGTCGTAAAGAAAGGATCAAACGCCTGAGCAAGAATTTCGGGGGGCATGCCTTTGCCATTGTCGATGATCTCGATCAGCGCATAATCGCCGGGCAACAGGCCAAGTCCATGCCGAGAGTCGATGCTGACCTTACTGGAGCTGATCACGATCTGCGCGGCGCGTGACAGATCCTGGAGCGAGTCGCGTGCATTGATCACGAGGTTCAGGATCGCGTTGTTCAGTCCGCTGGGGTCGACCATCGCATTCAGTACGGTGTCGCTGGGCATAGTAATCAGCGAAACCGACGATCCTGCCGAAGTGCGTAACAGCGGCAGCATCTCGGCGATCAGATCGTTGACGTTATGCAATTCCGGTCGCATCGGCTTGCGGCGTGCGACCGATAAGAGCGAGCGGGTGACCTCGGCGCCGCGCTCGGCCGCGCCGATGGCTGATTTGAAGCGT
>JALRBB010000373.1 GCA_023257915.1 Quisquiliibacterium sp.
GAATGATGACGCCACCGGGCAGCGCACGCTCGCCGCCGGCACCCGCTGGCGCGTCGCGAAAGACCGGTGAGTGCGGCGCGGATTTCTCGATCAGCGACGAGGGGCGCAAGACCTGATGGCGTTGTGCTGAGCGTGCTGAAAAGTCGGCACTGACGCCGGGCACGCTCCACAACATGCGGCGCTCGCTGCCGTCGTACCAGTAGTGCTGCTGCGCGCTAGCGGGGTGCGGCGCAAGGATTGCGATGGCAGTGAGCAGTGCGAGCAGTTTCGCGGATGCATGTCGCGCGCGTAGCCGGCGTTCTGGCTGGGTCGACATCCGGATGGCGTTGAGGGCTGTCATCGTCCCCAGATCCTCAGGCTCCAGGCTTGCCAGGTGCCAGTGTCGTTGCTCTGAGCATCGGTCACCCGCAGGCGCCACTCGCCACCAGCGGCTTCCTCGAGGTGTCGTACCGTCCCGAACTGCCAGTTGTCATAGCTTCCGCAGGCGTCGGCAAGCGGATCGCCGCCGTCGTCGCAGGTACGGGCCACCGCAAGTTCGCTGACCTGCGCGTTCGGGCTGATGAGTTCAATCCGCAGATCGCCGGAATAGGTGTGCGCAGCGCTGAATCGGACCTCGACGTATTCGATGTTGCGGATCGGGCACTCGCTGCCGACCGCGATCGCATCTTCGCGTGGCGAGGTCAATCCGGTCGGGCTTGCATCAGGCAGCGCAAGATTCGGTGCGCGCCGGTAGGGGCCGCAGGACAGCATCTGCGCCGCGCCTCCGACGCTGCTCCAGTTGCGTGCCAGGGCCACTGCCGCGCCCGCATCGACGACGCCGAAGCCGAATTTCGGATTGAACGCGAGGCCGGCTGCAGCGTTGACCCAGCCCGGGTCGGTCGGTGAATTGCGTCGAGCGGTTTTAGCCAGTACCAGGCGCACATCGCGCCAGGTGAGTGCCGGATTGGCTGCGAGCACCAACGCTGCCGCACCGGCGACCATCGGTGTGCTGGCCGAGGTACCGGAAAAGTCGCTGCGATAGTCGTTTTTCGGCAAGGTTGTCGTGACCGCGGCGCGGTCGAGTTCGTCGCCGCTCATGCCGCACACCAGCAGATTGGCTCCCGGTTCGGCGTATTGCGGATGCGCGCCCCGCTCGTCGACTGCGCAGGTGGCGATTACGCCGCGCTGATTCAGATAAGCGTCCAGCGTGCTGCGCTCCGACACGCAGCTGCCTCGGCGGTCTTGCGTATAGCAACCACCATTACCGCCGGCGAATACGTAGACCACGCCCTTGCCGTCACGACCGCTGCGGATGCCATGCTCGATCGCGTCGGTGATCAGCGCACTGGCCGCACCGAGTTTGCCGTCGTCTGGCGAGCCCCAGCTGTTCTGGTAGACGCCATTGAGGTTCAGACCGCGTTGCAGCGCATCGGTCAGGTCGGCGTCGGTGGCGGTCGCCAGCGCACTGTAGGCGACCAGCTGCGCGCGCGGCGCGACGCCGGCCACGCCAAGCGCATTGCCGTCACGGGCAGCGGCGATGCCGGCAACCGCGGTGCCATGGTCATCGAAGCTGTCGCAGGGCAAGGGGTAGGGGTTGCCGATGGCGCCTGGGCGATAACTGTAGTTCGCCCCGGAGACGACGTTGGGCGCGAGATCCTCGTGCAGCACGTCGACAGCATCATCGATGATCGCGATGCGGGCACCTTCGCCACGCGTCAGCTGCCAGGCGGCTGGAAAGACGTTCAGGTCCTCGCCGGGTGTGCCCGGTCCCTGCCCGGTGTTGCGCAGATGCCAG
>JALRBB010000391.1 GCA_023257915.1 Quisquiliibacterium sp.
GGCGCTCAGCCAGGCGAACGCATGTCCGGAGCCGACCAGGGCCGCCTCGGTCAGCGCGTGCATCACGCAGCCACCGGTGAGCAGTATCGCGGTGATCCAGCCCCGTGGCGCGTGTCGCGGAAAGACTTCGCGCACCAGCAGTCCAATCGCGACGATCGCGCAGGCGGTACCACTGGCTTCGATGAACACCGTGTAGTCGGCATGCAAGCGGATCGCATCGGCCGAGGCCGCCGCGCGCAGCGCGATCGGCATACCGGTCGCCTGCGCGTCGCCCGCCACGGTGTGCCAAAGCCAGGCCGCGGGCCGTGCGATGTCCCCATGGCCGAACAGCAGTCGCTGCGGATGCAGTTGCATCACGACCCAGGCGACCAGCAATGCGGGCCCGGTCGCGCCGCCCCGAACCCAGTGCTGGGACGACAGCCAGTGCCCGTGCTTGCCGGCAAGGCGCATGCTGCTTGTCATCAGCACCGCGCCTGCCAGTGCACCGGCGGTATTGGCCACCAGATCAGCCACTGAGGGAACACGTCCGGGCATGAAGTGCTGCAGGCCCTCGATCCCGACCGACATGATCGCGGCCGCGAGTGTGCAGCCGAGCGTCGTGCTCAACGCGGTTGCGCGCCCGCGCATTGACGCGCAGCACAGAGCGCCCATCGGCACGTACAGCAGCAGATTCGCGAGCAGGTCGAAGCCGGTCCAGTAGCGCGGCCAGCCATCGCTGATGAACGACAGCGCCGAGCCGCCGCTGGCCCGCCAGCCTGTCCAGGGATACAGCGATCCGTACAGCAGCGCGCACAGGTATGCGCCGAGCAGCATCCTGCTCAGCGTCGCGCGGCGGATCGTGGGCTCGAATCGCATCGGCGCTCGCTCGGTTCAGGGTCGGATAAGGCGAAGAATAGTCCCGCAGCGCGATTGTCGAGCCAATTTCATCAGCGCGTGGGCCTTGAGCAAGGTCTTTGTCCCGCCTGTCGGCATCCGGTTGTCCGCGGATCGACTATGATTTCGTCGTGAACAAGACGTTCGGCAAGGCGGGGGATGCCGCCATTGGGCAAGGCTTGCGGTCTGATGCGATCGCACAGGCCGCAGCGCTCGCTCCTGACTGTGTCGAATGCGTACCCAGCGTGGAGTCGACGAACCTCACGCTCATGTCGGCCTTGCTTGCCGGCGATCCGATTCTTCCCAGGGTGCTGGTTGCGTCGCGGCAAACCGCGGGTCGGGGCAGGCGCGGTCGAGTCTGGCTCAGCCAGGAGCCCGATTGCCTGACGATGTCGGTCAGCCTGCATCGGATTCGCAGTCACTCGCTGCCGACGCTCGCCGGACTGCCGCTGGCACTGGGTGTGGCAATCGCGCAGCTGCTGTCGCGAAACGTCCAGGGCATTCGGCTGAAATGGCCCAACGATCTTTTGCGCGACGATCGCAAGTTCGCGGGCATGCTGGTCGAAACTCGCATCGTCGATGGCTATGAGCGGGTCGTGATCGGGCTGGGGCTGAACTGGCGTCTGGCCGATGAGGTTGCCGATGCGCTTGGCGCAGTCGCGACCGGGTTGTTTGACGCGTTGCCGACCCCTTCGCAGCGAGAACAGCTGGCCGGACAGCTCGCTGGCGCGATGATCTCGGCGGCCCAGGCGTTTTTTGAGGCCGGATTCGACGATACCGCCGCGCGCTGGGAGCCGTTCGACTGGTTGCGCAATCGGTCGGTCGTGGTGCTCGGAGCCGGCGGCATCGAAATGGCAGGCGTTGCCGATGGCCTCGGGCCGGCTGGCGTTTTGCGCCTGCTCACCACGCAGGGAGTAAGGCTGATCGCCGCGGGAGATGTCTCGGTGCGCGACGCGCGCGACCCTAGCTTGCAACAGGGTCGCGAGGGACTGCGATGAAGGGGCTGGCCTGGCTGCTGTTGTTGGCAAATCTGTTGGCGCTTGCCTGGTGGCAGGGCTGGCTCGACACATGGTTGCCGACCGGGCGTGAACCGCAGCGGCTGGCCGCCCAGGTGCAGCCACAACGGCTGCAGCCGGTGCTGGCCAGCGAACTCGAGGCGGCCAGGGCGAGTGTCGCCGAGCGCTGCATCGAGGTCGGTTTACTCGATGAAGGCACCCGGCAGCGGGTGGCGTCTTGGGCGCAGGGGCTGGCTGGCGTGCGCAGCGAGCCGCTGGTCGAGGGCTACCGGCTGATTTTCGCGCCGGGTACGCCGCAAGA
>JALRBB010000450.1 GCA_023257915.1 Quisquiliibacterium sp.
GGGGCGGCTGCCTCAGATCGTCGTGGTCATCGACGAGCTTGCCGATCTGATGATGGTCGTCGGCAAGAAGGTCGAGGAGTTGATCGCCCGGCTGGCGCAAAAGGCTCGGGCCGCCGGCATTCACCTGATCCTGGCCACGCAGCGTCCATCGGTCGATGTGATCACCGGTCTGATCAAGGCGAACATTCCGACCCGGATTGCCTTTCAGGTTTCCTCGAAAATCGATTCGCGCACGATCCTTGACCAGATGGGCGCCGAGTCGCTGCTCGGTCAGGGCGACATGCTGTTCATGCCGCCTGGCCATGGCTTGCCGATGCGGGTACACGGCGCCTTCGTCGATGACGACGAGGTGCATAAGGTTGTCGAGCACTGGAAGTCGCTCGGCGAGCCGCAATATGTCGAGGGCATCCTGGAGGGCGGCTCCCTGGAGTCCGCCGATACCGGCAGTGCAGTCGGCTTTGGCGGCCTGCAGCAGACGCTGGCCGAAGGTGGTGCCGAGGGCGAGGCCGATCCGTTGTACGACCAGGCAGTCGCGATCGTGCTGCAAAACAAGCGCGCCTCGATCTCGCTGGTGCAGCGTCACTTGCGCATTGGTTATAACCGATCGGCGCGCCTGCTCGAATCGATGGAAAAGGCCGGTCTGGTGTCTGCGATGTCCGGCAACGGCAACCGGGACATCCTGGTTCGGCATGCTGCTGAGGACGAGCGCTGATTTCTGGCGCGTCTGCCGGCGCAGCCGGCCTGTTTCAAGTGCCGCAGCCGCAAGCTCCTGGCGGCCGACGTAGAATCCCGGCCATGCTTGCGTCAATCCTCTTACGAAGTCTGCCGACGGCGCGGCGCTGCCTCGTTGGCGCGGGCTTTCTGTTCGCGGTCAATATCGCGTTCGCACAGCCCTCCGGGGTGCTGCAGTCATCCCCGGTCGCTCCGCTGACGGTGGGATCCTCCGCTTCCGCCTCCCTCGAACTCGTCGCGCAGCCCACAGGTGAGGCTTTGGCGCAGTTGCGCAGCTTCGTGGCGCAGACGCCTTCAGCCCGCGGCCAGTTCCGACAGCAGACGTTGCGCTCATCCGGGCGTGTCCCGGAAACCGCCGAGGGCCGCTTTGTATTTGCGCGACCCGGACGGTTTCGCTGGGAAGTCGTGCGCCCGTTCGAGCAGTTGATGATTGCGGATGGTGAGCGCCTGTGGTCGTTCGACAAGGACCTCAATCAGGTCATCGAGCGTCGCCTCGATGGCGCACTGGGCTCCAGCCCAGCGGCGCTGCTGTTTGGTGCGCAGGAGCTCGATCGCGCCTTCACGCTGCAGGAGGCCGGCCGGCATGGCGTGCTCGACTGGCTGCTTGCCTTGCCAAAGTCGCGCGATGCCGGATTCGAGCGGATCGCGATCGGCTTTCGCGCGGGTCTTCCCGAGGCCATGGAGGTGCTCGATGCCTTTGGAAAGACGACCCGCTTTGCGTTCAGTGGGCTGGAACGCAACCCGGTTCTCGATGCTGGCGTCTTCAAGTTCACCCCGCCGCCGGATGCGGATCTGATCCGGCAATGATCGCTACTCCGGAGACTGGCTGATGAGCCATATTCCTGCCCCCGCCGCCATCGGTGACAAGCTCGCCGAGGTCGACACCCCAGCCCTTGTGCTCGATCTGGACGCGTTCGATGCAAATCTGAACGCGGTGCATCATCATGTGCTCGAGCGTGCGGTGCGTTTGCGTGCGCACGGCAAGGCGCACAAGTGCTCGGCAATCGGTTTGCGCCAGGTGGCTGCGGGTGCGATCGGACTGTGCTGCCAGAAGGTTGGCGAAGCCGAAGTCTTCGTGCAGGCCGGCATCGGAGACGTTCTGGTCAGCAACGTGATTGTCGGATTGCCAAAGGCCAGACGCCTGGCCGCGCTGGCGCGCACGGCGCGCGTCGGCGTCTGTGTCGACAGCGCGCTGCAGGTCGAGCAGATTGCTCAGGCTGCGCGAGAGCATCAGGTTAGCGTCGATGTCTTGATCGAGATCGACGTCGGCATGGGGCGCTGCGGCGTACTCGACGAGGCCGAAGCGCAGGCACTCGCGACGCTGATCGCCTCACATGCGCCTGCGCTGAAGCTGCGTGGCTTGCAGGCGTATCACGGCCGTGCCCAGCACATGCGGACCACCGCCGAGCAAGCGGTCGCGATCGGCAAGGCTGCGGCGCGCGCCGCACGGATGGCATCTGCGCTGCGCGATGCCGGTCATCGCGTCGAGGAAATCACGGGTGGAGGCACTGGCACGTATCCGTATGAAATTGCATCCGGCGTGTATACCGAGGTGCAACCCGGCTCCTACGTGCTGATGGACGGCGACTATGCGCGCAACCAGCCGGATCCGGATTCACCGTCGCTGGCCCAGGCGCTTGGCCTGCTGTGCAGCGTGATTACAGTGCGCGATACGCATGCGGTACTCGATGGCGGTCTGAAGACCTTCGCGGTCGACAGCGGCCTGCCACAGCCGCAGCTGCGTGGCTGGTCCACTCGCGGCTTGTCCGATGAGCACATGGTGATCGAGCCTGCAGGCAACGCGGAGTCCTTGCAGGTTGGTCAGAAGATCCGGGTGATTCCTGGTCATTGCGACCCGACGGTGAACCTGCACGACTGGATCGTCGCGGTGCGTGGTAATCGGGTCGAGCAGGTGTGGCCGGTCGATGCGCGCGGTGCGCTATTCTGAACAGCTGTCAGTGACCCGCCGCAGCCTGCGGCCTGGTCGCCGATGCCCGTGCAGCGAAGCCGATCGTTTTGATTGCAATGCCGGGTTCTTGGGCCTAGCCGGTCCGGAGTCAATCGCCCGATGAGCCAAGTCGATACCGCTGCCCTCGAGGCATCCGATCCGCAGCAACGCCGTCGCGACATCCGCACGATGGCGGTTGTCGGGCTCGGTCATGGCAGCTCGCACTTCAGCCAGTTGCTGCTTGCCCCGCTGTTTCCGTGGATCAAGGACGCCTTCGCACTGAGCTACGCAGAGCTCGGACTGTTGATGACGGTCTTCTTTGTTGTCTCGGGCTTCGGGCAGGCTGCGGCCGGCTTCGTCGTCGACCGGGTCGGCGCACTGCCGGTGCTGCTTGGCACATTGATCCTGTTTGCGATCGCGGCCATGGGACTGGCCTTGAGCATCAATTATCCGATGATGATGTTCTTTTCGGGCCTGGCTGGGTTGGCCAATTGCCCGTTCCATCCCATCGGGTTTTCGATCATCAATGCCCGGGTTTCGCCGCAGCGGCTCGGGCGCGCGTATGCGGTTCACGGGATCACCGGCAATCTGGGTTGGGCGGTCGCGCCGGTTTTCGTGGTGTCGATCACAGGATTGTCGAACTGGCGTGTCGCGCTCGGCTGCGCGTCGTTACTGCTGCTGATCGTCTGGTTCGTCATCTGGAAAAATCGGGAACTACTGGCGGGCGTGCAAAGAGCGCCGCAGGGCGGGCCCGGTGCGCAGCACAGCGGCGCTGGCGTCGGCGGCAGTGAATTCGCGTTCCTCAGATTGCCGGCGGTGTGGCTGAGTTTTGGTTTTTTCTTCGCGGCTGCCTCGGTGCTTGGCGGCGTGCAGAGCTTCGGGCCCGAGTCGGCTCGTCAGCTGCATGATGTGCCGCTCGAATTGCTGGCGATGTGTCTGACCGCCTACATGCTGTCGGGGGCGGGCGGCATGATCGTCGGCGGGCTGATCGCCTCCGACGCCCGGCGCGCCGAGCGCGTTATCGCTGGCGCGTTCGGTCTGGCGGCTTGCGTTGCGCTGATCGTCGGTTTTTCGGGTTTGCCCGGCTGGACCGTGCCGGTACTGTTCGTGATCATGGGCTTTGGCACCGGAATCGCAGGACCATCGCGCGACTTGCTGGTGCGCGCCGCGACGCCGCCTGGCGCCACTGGCCGGGTCTACGGCATGGTGTATTCGGGCCTGGATGTGGGCTCGGCACTCGCGCCGGCGGTGTTTGGTGTGCTGATGGACACCGGACATCCGGCCATGATCTGGGCGGGCATTGCGCTGTTTCAGGGGGCTATGGTGGTCAGCGCGCTAAACATCGGTCGTTTCAGCGGCAATCGCCTCGCGGCCCGGGCTGCCTGACATGGGGATGTTCGCCGTGCGACGCAGCGGCTGATCGCGATGGCCGATCTGTTCTCGCGCGAGCCCACGCTGCCGCTGGCTGAGGCCCTGCGTCCGAAGACGCTCGATGAACTTGTCGGGCAATCCGGGTTGCTGGGCGAGGGCAGGCCGCTGCGGCTCGCGTTTCAGTCGGGCAAGCCGCACTCGATGATCCTGTGGGGCCCCCCCGGGGTCGGCAAGACGACAATTGCCAGGCTCACCGCTGACGCGTTCGACTGCGAGTTCATCGCACTGTCGGCGGTGTTCTCTGGCGTCAAAGACATTCGCGCGGCGATCGAACAGGCGCAACAGAACCTTGCGCGTGGCCGGCGCACCATCCTGTTTGTTGACGAGATCCATCGCTTCAACAAGGGGCAGCAAGACGCCTTGCTG
>JALRBB010000053.1 GCA_023257915.1 Quisquiliibacterium sp.
GTCGATTTCACGACGCAGGATGCGCTCGGCACCGACCACGGCCAGCTGGGCGACCTGGTCACGCAGCTGATCCTTGGCACGCTGGGCGGCCAAACCGGCCTCTTCCTCGGCAGCCTTCTTCGCATCGGAGACGATGCGGGCTGCTTCAGCTCGCGCTTCCTCGATCAGCTGAGCGCCCTGGCGCTCGGCGCCGACGCGCATTTCGGCAGCGCCATCGCGGGCGGCCTTGAGCTCGTCAGCGACGCGTCGCTCGGCAGCCGCCAGGTCAGCGCGCGCCTTGTCGGCGGCCGCAAGACCGTCGGCGATGCGCTTGCTGCGTTCATCCAGCGCCTTGGTGATCGGCGGCCAGACAAACTTGGCGGTGAACCACCACAACGCGAGGAAGACGATGATCTGTGCGATGAGAGTCGCGTTCAGATTCACGACGTGCCCCCTTCAAAAATAAGTTGATCGGGGAGCATCAGCCCTGGAAGGGGTTGGCAAACGCGAACATCATCGCGATACCGACGCCGATCAGGAACGCCGCGTCGATCAGACCGGCGAGCAGGAACATCTTGGTCTGGAGCTTGTCCATCAGTTCGGGCTGGCGGGCAGCGCCTTCGATGTACTTGCCGCCCATCATGCCGATGCCGATACAGGCACCGAGGGCACCCAGGCCGATGATCAAACCGCAGGCGATCGCAACGAGAGCAACGTTGGTCATGATGACTCCTAGTAAGTGAGCTTTTGTGAGGAACTAAAACGAACTGCTTGGTTGACTGAAAACGGAGGCCGTGTCAGTGGGCTTCATGCGCCTGGCCGATGTACACCAGCGTGAGCATCATGAAGATGAACCCCTGGAGCACGACGATCAGGATGTGGAAGATCGACCAGCCAAGCCCGGTGAGGAAATGCAGGCCGAAACCCCACCAGGTTGCCGTGGCGCCGAGCAACGCGATCAGCATGAAGACCAGCTCGCCGGCAAACATGTTGCCGAAAAGTCGCATGGCGAGAGAGACGGTCTTGGCCGCGTACTCGATCAGTTGCAGCGCCAGGTTGAACGGGGCCAGAAACAGCTTGGAGCCGAACGGAGCGCCAACCAACTCGTGGAAAAACCCACCCGGGCGCTTGATCTTGATGCCGTAATACAGCGACGCGAACAGCACGACGATCGACATCGCCATCGTAGCATTCAGGTCGGCCGTGGGAACGACGCGCATGTAATGAATGCCGAACAACTCGCCGATGCGCGGCAGCAAGTCAACCGGGATCAGGTCCATCGTGTTCATGAACACGATCCAGACGAACACCGTGAGCGCGAGCGGCGCGATGTAGCGAACATCGCCATGCACGATGGAGCGCGCCTGCTCATGGACGAACTCGACCAACGACTCGATGGCGCCAACGAAACGGCTAGGCACGCCGGAGGTGACCTTGCGGGCAGCCGAATACATGATCCAGCCGGCGAGAATCGCCAGCGCGATCGAATAAAACAGCGTGTCCAGGTTGAAGACCGAGAAATCAACGATCTTCGCCTGCGCCTTACCTGAAGAATTCAGGTGCGACAGGTGATGGACGATGTACTCGGAGGCGGTGGGGGCGTTGGATCCGGCGGCCATGGTGCTGTCGTTCTCTCGTCGCGTCCGTTACCTGATTTCGACATGACGCGCTTTACGCAGCGTCGGCTGAAACTAATTCGTACAACAACCCCTGCCTGTGCACCGCCGTCAGGCCGCTAGTCGTCGTCGGACGACCCCGGCCAATGTCTCGGCGCATCGCGAGCGATGAGCAGCGCAAACAGCGGCGCCTTCAGGGCAACGATCAGCCCTAGGATCAGCGCCAGCCATTTAACCTGGTCATGCAGATGCACGATCCAGGCCAAAAGGCCCAGCGTGACCCCGATCTTGACGAACTCACCGAGGAAGAACACGACCGGATACGACTCGGGCGTTCTTCCCTTGTTGATCGCAAGACGCAACGCAAACAACGCGTTGGGGATCGCCGCCGCCGCACCTCCGAGCACGAAGAATTTCGCGCTCGTCCAGTCGAACACCAAGCCGGTGAAAAGACCGGCAAGTGCCACTGAGACGAACTGCAATCCGACTGCTGCGAACATCGAGAATCCGTGCAACAGGGCTGCGACTGGCAAAGACGCGAGATTCTATAGTCTCGACCAAGGGGAGGTCAATTCCTGTTTCGCACGAACGGACCGGTTCGGCGCTCGACTGTTGCGCTGCAACATCACCGCGGCCGCTCAAGTTGCGGATTACGGCGTGACCAGCGCCGGCTGCGGACCCGCGGGCACATCCTTGGGCGCCGGCGGATGCAGCACCTGCTGGCTGATGGCATCGCGCCCGGTTTCAAAGCCCTGCGCCACCGGCGGCAGTTTATGCGCGATCCCCTTATGACAATCAATGCAGGTCATTCCCTGGCCGAAACCCGCCTGATGCATACGCGCCGAGCGCGAGCCTTGCTCGGCATAGTCGAAGCTGCCGAAGTTGTGGCAGTTGCGACACTCGCGTGAGTCGGTGCGCTTCATCCTGGCCCATTCGTTTTGCGCCAGCTTGGCACGCTTGGCCTCGAATTTCTCCGGGGTGTCGATGCTGCCGAGCATCTTGTGCCACAGTTCGTTGGACGCCTGGATCTTGCGAACGATCTTGTACCCCCACTCGCGTGGCACGTGACAGTCGGGACAGGTAGCACGCACGCCGGTGCGGTTCGAATAGTGGATGGTGCTTCGGTACTCCTGGTACACGGTGTCGCGCATTTCGTGGCACGAGATGCAGAACTTCTCGGTGTTGGTCAACTCCAGCGACCAGTGAAACCCGCCCCAGAACACGATGCCTGCGACGAAGGCAGCGCCGGTGGCGCCGAAGATCCAGGGTTTCAGACGTCGCCACAGGCGCACGATTGCGGAAGAAGCCGGCTGCTTGCTTTGCATGTCGTCCTCGGTCGGGTTGTTCCGGATCGCCGGTGGCCGGATCAGTGAAGCCGCTGCGCCGGCACGAAGGTGTTTTCCACCAGCGGCTTGGCGTTGGTCTGCGGCACATGGCACTGCATGCAGAAATACCGCCGAGGCGAGACCTGGGCCAGTTCATTGCCCTGCCGGTCGCGAAAGTGCGTCAGCGATACCTTGGTCGCACCGGTCTCGCGGGCACGCGACCAGGCATGACAATCCATGCACTTGTTGAAGTTGCGGGTCACCGTGTAGCCGCGGATCGTGTGCGGAATCAGGGGCGGCTGCTGAATGAAGTCGCGCGGCAGTGGGGGGCCATCAGCCTCGAACTTGTAGACCGTGGTTCCGGACACGTCGGCAGCCCCGACCGAGCCTTCGCTGCGCAGCGACTTGATCGCAGCGCCGTTCGCAGGCGTAGCCGGATCCTGCGCAGCGGTTGCCGAAACCAGCGCCAGCATCCCGGCGCTGACCGCCAGGACCACCAGCCTGGTGATGGGCTTTGTGATGCGGTTTGCAACGATCGTCATCTTTTCGCTCCTGTCGACCGCCCGTTGCCGGGCCAGCGTCCGAGCCCTCAGGCCCTGACCACCTTGACCGCGCATTTCTTGAAGTCGGTCTCCTTGGAGATTGGGCAGGTCGCGTCAAGCGTCAGCTTGTTGACCAGCCGGGACTCGTCGAAGAACGGCATGAAGATCAGCCCCACCGGAGGCTTGTTGCGACCGCGGGTCTCGACCTTGGCCTGGATGGTGCCGCGCCGCGAACTGACGTTGCAGACCATGCCGCGCTGCAGGCCCCGAGCCTGCGCATCATCGGGATGCATGTAGAGCAGCGCTTCGGGCACCGCGCGATGCAACTCGGGCACCCGCCGCGTCATCGTGCCGGTATGCCAGTGCTCGAGCACCCGCCCGGTGCACAGCCACAGATCGAATTCCTTGTCGGGGGATTCCGCCGCTGGCTGGTAAGGCAGCGCAAAGATCACCGCCCGTCCGTCCTTCTTGCCGTAAAAGCGCACACCCTCGCCGGCCTTCACATACGGGTCGTGGCCCTCGCGGAATCTCCACAAGGTTTCCTTGCCGTTGACGACCGGCCAGCGCAATCCCCGGGCCCGGTGGTACATGTCGAAGGGCGCCAGGTCATGCGCCTTGCCACGACCGAACTGTGCGTACTCCTCGAACAGGCCCTTTTGCACATAGAAACCGAAAGCCTTCGATTCGTCGTTCATGTAGTCCTTGCGGGCATGGTCGTTGACCGCAGCCAGTTCGCCGAGCGAATAGCGGTCGACCGCCCCGTTGGCGAACAGCACGTCGAACAGCGTCTTGCCGCGGACTTCAGGTTTCTTGGCGATCAACTCCGCGGGCCAGACCTCTTCGACCTTGAAGCGACGCGAAAACTCCATCAGCTGCCACAAATCGGAGCGCGACTCGCCTGGCGCGTTCACCATCTGGCGCCAGAACTGGGTGCGGCGTTCGGCGTTGCCGTAAGCGCCCTCTTTCTCGACCCACATCGCGGTCGGCAGGATCAGGTCAGCCGATAGCGCCGAGACGGTCGGATACGCGTCGGACACGACGATGAAGGTCTCGGGGTTGCGCCAGCCCGGGTAGATTTCGTCGTTGATGTTCGGCCCAGCCTGCATGTTGTTGGTGGTCTGGGTCCAGTAACACTTCAGCGTGCCGTCCTTGAGCGCACGACTTTGCGCGACCGCATGCAGCCCGACCCATCCGGGTAGCGTGCCCTCGGGCAGTTGCCAGATCTTTTCAGACTTGGCGCGGTGCTCCGGATTGGTGACCACCATGTCGGCCGGCAGGCGGTGCGCGAACGTGCCGACCTCGCGCGCGGTGCCGCAGGCCGACGGCTGACCCGTCAACGAGAACGGCCCGTTGCCCGGCTCGGAGATCTTGCCGGTCAGCAGGTGCACGTTGTAGATCATGTTGTTGACCCAGGTACCGCGCGTGTGCTGGTTAAAGCCCATCGTCCAGTACGACACCACTTTGCGCTTCGGGTCGGCATACAGTTCGGCAAGCGCGAGCAGCTTGGCCTGCGGCACACCCGACAGCTGCGCGACCTTCTCCAGCGTGTACTCGGACACATAGTTGCGGAACTCGTCGAAGGTGATCGGCTGCGCGCCGCCGGTATTGCCACGCGGCTTGCCGTCGGCGCCCGGGTAGCCGTTGTTCATCGCCTGATGTTCGAGCGCATGCGTCGGTCGCAGCCCGTAGCCGATGTCGGTCACCCCTCGCGCGAAATTCACATTGCGCTTGACGAAGTCCTGGTTGACCTTGCCGCTGCTGATGATGTGGTGGCAGATGTAGTTCAGGATCGCGAGGTCGGTTTGCGGTGTGAAGATCAGGCCGGTATCGGCCAGCTCGAACGAGCGATGCTCGAACGTTGAGAGCACAACCACCTGGCAGCGCTGATGCGTGAGCCTGCGGTCGGTGATCCGCGACCACAGGATCGGATGCATCTCGGCCATATTGGCGCCCCACAGCACGAACGCGTCCGCATGTTCGAGGTCGTCGTAACAACCCATCGGCTCGTCTATGCCGAAGGTGCGCATGAAGCCGGCCACCGCCGAGGCCATGCAGTGGCGCGCATTGGGATCCAGATTGTTGGAGCGGAAGCCCGCCTT
>JALRBB010000562.1 GCA_023257915.1 Quisquiliibacterium sp.
AGGACTTCAACTCGTACGCGACCCAGCGCGGCGATCACCTGACGGCGCAGCGCGCGACGTTTGCCAACCCGACGCTCGTCAACGAGATGGCGGTCGTCGACGGCAAGGTGAAGAAGGGTTCGCTGGCGCGCATCGAGCCCGAGGGCCGGGTCGCGCGCATGTGGGAGGCCATCGAGACCTACATGCAGCGCGGCCAACCGCTGATCATCATCGCCGGCGCCGACTACGGTCAGGGCTCATCGCGCGACTGGGCAGCCAAGGGCGTGCGGCTTGCCGGTGTCGAGGTGATCGTTGCCGAGGGTTTCGAGCGCATCCATCGCACCAACCTGATCGGAATGGGCGTGCTGCCGCTGGAGTTCATGGCAGGCACCACCCGCAACACGCTGGGCATCGACGGCACCGAAACCTTCGATGTCCTCGGCGAGCGCACTCCGCGCGCCACACTGACCCTGGTCATTCACAAGAAAAGCGGTGAAACGCTGCAGGTGCCAGTCACCTGCCGTCTGGACACCGCCGAAGAAGTCTCCATTTATGATGCCGGCGGCGTGCTGCAGCGCTTTGCGCAGGACTTCCTCGCCTCCAATAACGCAGCCTGAGAAAATCCATGGCCCACGTACCGCAGATCAAGGTTCCCGCCACTTACATTCGGGGAGGTACCAGCAAGGGCGTGTTCTTTCGCCTGCAGGATCTGCCCGAATCGGCCCGGGTGCCCGGAAAGGCTCGCGACGCGCTGCTGATGCGCGTGATTGGCAGTCCCGACCCTTACGCCAAGCAGATCGATGGCATGGGTGGCGCCACTTCTAGCACCAGCAAGACGGTGATCATCGCCAAGAGCACGCGTCCGGATCATGACGTCGACTACCTGTTCGGCCAGGTTTCGATCGACTCCGCCTTCGTCGACTGGAGTGGCAACTGCGGCAACCTGTCATCTGCGGTCGGTCCGTTTTCGATCGCCGGCGGCCTGATCGATGCATCACGCATCCCCGAGAATGGCATCGCCACGATCCGCATCTGGCAGGCGAACATCGGCAAGACCATCATCGCGCATGTGCCGATCACCAACGGACAGGTGCAAGAGACCGGCGACTTCGAACTCGACGGCGTCACCTTTCCGGCGGCTGAAGTTCAGCTTGAGTTCATGGATCCGGCCGCCGAGGAAGATGGCGCAGGTGGGTCGATGTTTCCAACCGGCAATCTGATCGACGAACTCGACGTACCGGGCATCGGCGTACTCAAGGCCACGATGATCAACGCGGGCATCCCCACGATCTTCGTCGAGGCCGAGGCGATCGGCTACACCGGCACCGAGTTGCAGGAGGCGATCAATGGCGACGCCAAGGCGATGGCACGCTTTGAAACCATCCGCGCCCACGGCGCGGTGCGCATGGGCCTGATCAATCATGTTGACGAGGCGGCCAAACGTCAGCACACGCCCAAGGTTGCCTTCGTTGCACGCCCGAAGGATTACGTGTCGTCAAGCGGCAAACCGGTTTCCGCTGCCGACATCGACCTGCTGGTGCGGGCCATGTCGATGGGCAAGTTGCATCACGCGATGATGGGTACCGCAGCGGTTGCGATCGCCACCGCTGCCGCGATTCCCGGCACGCTGGTCAATCAGGCGGCCGGCGGAGGAACCCGTAATGCGGTGCGCTTCGGCCACCCATCGGGCACGCTGCGCGTTGGCGCCGAAGCCAGCCAGGAAAACGGCGAATGGGTCGTCAAAAAGGCGATCATGAGCCGTAGCGCGCGCGTGCTGATGGAAGGCTTCGTGCGGGTGCCAGGCGACGCGTTCTGACCCCAGCAAGATGCCGTGCGAAGCGGCCAGGCTCGTCTGCCGACGCTGGCCGCCTTAATCGCAGCGCCAATCGCAGCCCTAATCGCAGCCCCAATCGCAGCCCCAATCGCAGCGCCAATCGCAGCGCCAATCGCAGCCCTAACCGCTGCGCTGTTCGCTCAGGATTTCGGGGCGAACATGTTGAAGATGCTGGAGGAGTCCAGCGAGCCGTTGCCGCTCTTGCTGTGCAGGTCGTACAAGTTGCGAGCCAGTGCTCCGAGCGGAACCGCCGCCTTCATGTCGAGCGCATTCTCGACTGCCAGCCCCAGATCCTTAAGCATCAGGTCGACCGCGAAGCCCCCGGTGTAGCCACGTGCCGACGGCACATTGTCCATCGTGCCGGGGCACGGGTTGTACTTGTCGACCACCCAGTTTCCGCCCGAGCTCTTGGAGATGATGCTGGACAACACCTTCGGATCCAGCCCGTTGGCCAGCCCAAGACGCAGTGCCTCGCTGGTGGCGATCATCGCGATGCCCGCGAGCATGTTGTTGCAGACCTTGGCTGCCTGCCCGGCGCCCGATGGCCCGGCATGAAAGATATTGCTGCCCATCGCAGATAGCACCGCACGAGCGCGCTCCAGGTGCTCCGCGGCTCCACCGACCATGAAGGTCAGCGTTCCGGCGACCGCGCCGCCGGTGCCGCCCGAGACCGGAGCGTCGATCATCGCAAACCCTTTGGCGCTGGCGGCCTCTGCGACCTCGCGTGCGGCCTGTGGCGCGATCGTTGAACAGTCGATCAGTAAGGCCTGCGCATCGACCTGCGACAGCAAGCCGCCATCGCCCAGATAGATATCGCGGACATGCTGCGAGGCGGGCAACATCGTGATGACCAGTTGCGCCCCCTGCACCGCCTGCGCCGCGCTCTGCGCCGCCTTGCCACCCGCGGCGACGAATTCGGCTACCCGCGCCGCAACCGGGTCATACCCGCTTACCGCGTGTCCGGCGCGCAGCAAGTTCGCGGACATCGGCAAACCCATATTGCCCAGTCCGATGAATGCGATGTTCATATGCTCTCCAATATCTGCAATCTCAATTGATTAGCGATGCATCAATCGAGTTTGATCCCAAGCTTGTGCGCCATCGCGATCCACTGCGGAGAGTCGTCGGCCCATCGCTTGCGCGTGTCCGCCAAGGCTGTTGGCCCGTTCGGAATACCGTAGCTCTCGTGCATCGCTTTGATCTTTGGCGAAGTCTGATAGCCCTCCAGGAATGCTTCATTGACCTTAGCCAGGATCTCCTGCGGCGTACCCGCCGGCGCCGCGAACGGCAGCCAGCCTTCGAGCGAAAACACCGGATGCGTATACCCTTGCTCTGGAAAAGTCGCCAGATCCGGAATGCGCGGCGAGCGACGTGCACCGACCACGGCGATCGGTCGAACGGTGCCGCGCTGCAAATGCAGGTTCATCGCCTGAAAGCTGCCAACCGCAGCCTGTACTTGCCCGCTGCCTACGTCAGGCCACATGGGATTTTCACCGCGGTAGTGCACCGGCGTGAACTTGGTGCCTTCGGTGCTGTTCAGCGTGTCTGCAATCATGTGGGGCCACGAGGCAGGCGAATAGGTCCCCATATTCGAGGGATTCTTTCGCGCGTACTCAACCAGCTCCTTGGCATTCTTGATCGGCAGCTTGGAATTGACGGCCATCATCAGAGCACCGCTCGGGAATAGCGTCACCGGAGCGAAGTCGCGGTCTCCGTGATACGGCATCTTGCTGTACAGCACGCGGGCATGCCATAGCGATGTACTGATACTCATCAGAAACGTATAACCGTCGGCAGGCGCCTTGGCGACCTGATCCGCCCCGATCATGCCACCGGCCCCAGGCCGGTTCTCGATGATCACGCTCTGGCCGAGTTTACGCCCGAGAAACTCGCCATATTGCCGCCCGTAGCTGTCGGTCAGCCCACCCGGAGGAAAGTTGACGATGATCCGAATCGGCTTGTTCGGCCAAGCGCCCTGCCCAATTGCAAATCGCGGCAGTGTCGACAAGACTCCGCTTGCCGCTGCCGCTGTAAGAACACGCCGACGGCCGGTCTGCGTGGGCTCAGGTCCACACGCTTGCTCCGCATGGTTTGGCGCACTTATCGTGGATTGAACCGCGTTATTCACCTGCCCGCTATCCGACTTCAACATTCGAGTCCCCTGGTAGTTATTTTGGGTATTGAACGATCATCTCGATACACGATCAGATACTAGCCAAACAAGCATTAAGCGCATAGCAGCTTTACGCGTATCGCCACGCAGACAGCGATGTCATGGGCCGCAGGTTCGCGACGGTTCGCGAAGCCTCGCAACGCTCAATCGCCGTGATAGTCGAGCGTCCAGGCTGCGCCTGAATCCTGACCGAGCAGATTGCAAAGCCAGGGCAAGGCCTCACGCAGGGCTTCGCGCAGCGTCCATGGCGGATTGACGACGAACATGCCACTGCCGTGCAATCCAAGTCCATCCTGAGACGGACGGCAAACGGTCAGTGTGGCATGCAACCAGCGGGTATCCGGCATCCGGGTCAGCTTGCGGAGCATCTCGTCCGGATCGCGCCGTTGCACCTGCGGATACCAGATCGCATAACAGCCGGTAGCAAAACGTGCGAGTGCCGCCCGCAAGGCGGTCACGACACGCGCATAGTCGCGCTTGTCTTCATACGAAGGATCAATCAGCACGAGCCCGCGCCTTGGTGGCGGGGGCAGCAGTGCCTGCAGACCAACAAAGCCATCGGCTGCGTCAATCAAGGTGCGGCGGGTTGCGCTACGGCCGAATTCACCGATGTTCTTGGCAAGCGCCAGACTTTCGTTCGCATGCAACTCGAAAAGTCTGAGCCGATCGGCATCACGCATCAGTTGCAGCGCGATAAACGGTGAACCCGGATAGGCGCGCAGCGTGCTGTCAGCGTTGAACGCCGCCACCACAGCAAGATAGTCGGCGACCGCTGCAGGCGCATCTTCGCGCCCCCAAATTCGGCCGATGCCAGTGGCAAATTCGCTGCGCTTGTTGGCCCATTCGGAATCGAGCGAGTAGATACCAGCCCCGGCCTGCGTGTCGATGACCCAGAACGGTGTCTCCTTCAGAGCAAGGTGGCGCAGCATCTGGACCAACACCACGTGCTTGAGCACGTCTGCGTGATTGCCTGCATGAAAGGCATGGCGGTAGCTGAACATTGGATCGGAGTACCTGAAGGAAAGAACAACACGATAAACGACTCAGCGAACGCCACCGGCGGCAAGTCACTCGCTCGCGATTTTCGCCCGCTTGCGGATTTCACTAGTTTAAGCGGCGCCGCGATGATTCCATCGCCGCACAGCGTTCATAGGTCAGGCAGCGCAAAAAATCGCTTGAAATCCTGGGCCGGCCCTACAATCATCAGCGCTATAAACATGCCTTCGAAATACTTGTTCCAGTTGCCGTTCAGATCAGCGATGCCACACCAGGCCATGCAAACCCCGAACATGAGGAATTCCCCAATGAGCCCCCTACGTATTCCCCGCCCCCACGTCTTGATCGGCATCGCAGTCGCGATGGTCACCTCAGTCGTATCGATGACGGCCCAGGCCGAATCCACTTGGCCGGCGCGCCCCGTTTCGATCATCGTCCCGTTCGCCCCTGGCGGAGGCACCGATATTGGCACTCGCATCGTTGCCAACAAGTTGGCGCAACTCTGGGGGCAGTCCGTGGTTATTGAAAACCGCGGCGGTGCCGGAGGCAATGTTGGACTAGAACTGGCGGCGCGCGCCAAACCGGACGGCTACACATTCTTTACCGGAAACGTCGGCACGCAATCGATCAATCCGACCTTGTATCGCAAGCTGAACTACAACCCGGACACTGCCTTCGCACCGATCGGCCAATTCGCCGAACTGCCGTTCGTGCTGGTGGTCACCAATTCACTACCGGCAAAGACCGCGCAAGAACTGGTGGTGCTGGCCAAGGCCAAACCTGACTCCCTGAATTACGCCAGTTCCGGTAACGGGGGTTCACCGCACCTGTCGGCCGAGACGTTCAAGATCGCGACCGGAACCAAGATCGTGCATGTTCCTTACAAGGGTGGCGGCGCGGCCATGGCCGATCTGATCTCCGGCAATGTTCAAATGCTTTTCGCCTCGGTGCTCGAGACCTCCGGTCACGTCAAGGCAGGCAAGCTACGAGCGCTGGCGATCACCACGAAATACCGCGTCGCTGCGCTGCCAGACGTCCCTACGCTTGAAGAGTCCGGAATCAAAGGCGCGGAATCAGGTTCCTGGCTCGGACTGCTCGCGCCCGCTGGTGTTCCGCAGACGATCATCGATAAGGTGTCCCGTGACATCCAGGCGGTCGTCGCCATGCCAGAGGTCAAAGACAAACTGCTCGCCCAGGGAGCGATCGCCAAGGGCGGAAGCCCCGACGATTTTCGCAAGCTGATCGCCAGCGATCGCGAAAAATATGCTCGCATCATTCGTGAAAACGGCCTGAGCGCAAACTGAGATTCAACACCTTCTAAATTCCCCGGAGACACCTCATGCGCAACCTGTCACGCCTGCTCACACTTTGTGCGCTGTTGTTCAGTTCATGCTGGGCTCAGGCGCAATCCTGGCCGACCAAGCCGATCAAGCTGGTCTCGCCCTACGCGCCGGGCGGCACCAACGACATCACCGCGCGCCTGGTCGCCAAGTTCATGCAGGAGCGGCTCGGACAGCCGGTGCTGGTCGAGAACAAACCGGGTGCGAATAACCGGCTCGCCACCGAATTGATTGCACGCGCACCAGCCGACGGCTACACGTTGTTCTGGGTCGCCGCTCCGTTCACCGTGAATCCGTCGATGTACGACAAACTGCCCTACGACACGATCAAGGACTTCACGCCGATCGCGCACACGGTCAGCCTGCCAATCCTTTTCTCGGTGCCGGCTGCGTCGCCCTCGAAAACGGTCAAGGATTTCGTGGAACTGGCCGCTCGCGACCCGAAGCAGGCCACGGTCTGTTCACCGGCTGCCGGCAGCGGCCCACACCTGGCGATGGAACTGCTGGCCTGGTCCAGTGGTGCGCCGCTGGTGCACGTTCCGTACAAGGGCGATGCGCCTGCGGTCAATGATCTGATCGGCGGACAGGTCGCCGGTTGCATGAATGCGGTCGGCACACCCTTGCCGCATGTCCGTGCTGGCCGCCTGCGCGCCCTTGCAGTCGTCTCGCACCAGCGTGTGCCGCAGTTGCCGGACACCCCGACCTTTGCCGAAGCCGGCTTCGACAAGGTTGATGCCTACGCCTGGTTCGGACTGATGGCTCCCGCCGGCTTGCCCAAGTCGATCGTCGACCGACTCAATGCCGAGGTCAATGCGGCGCTCAAGGATCCGGAAATTCGCGCGAAATTCGACACGATCGCCGCGATTCCGCTCGGTGGCACGCCACAGCAGTTTGCCGACTTCATCAAGGCCGACATCATCAAGTGGGCCAAGGTGGTTGCCGATCGCAACCTGAAAGCGAAGTAAACCGGACGACAGGCTTAGGGGCAGAGCGCGAGCACATTCGTTCGCGCTTGCCGATCAGACCGGCGCCTTGCGGCGCCGGGTTTTCCATTTAGTCCTTGGAGGCGCGCGAACGCGGATCTTCGGCCGCCAACCCCATCACTTTCTTGGGCGGATAGGCCTTGAACGTGGCCAGATGATCGCGAATACCGAGCTGGAACGCCTCCATGTACGCGAGCTTGCGTGTCATGTAGTTGTGCGACTCCTTCGGATCCAGATACAGATTGAAGAGCTTTGCGTACGCATGCTCTTGCAGCACACCGGTAAAACCGCCACTTCCCCAGGCATCGGTCTCATCGTCACTGGTTGAACGCAGCATCATCTTGTACTCGCCGCAGCGCAGCGCGGAAAAATGTTTCTTCAACCAGTAGTAGTGATACTTGCGGTTCGAATCGCCATCGTTCGAGAGCAGAAACGAAGTCTGATCGATCCCATCGATGTAACGATCAGTCGGCAGTTGCGAGTCGGCATCTGCCAGTGCAGCCAGCGTCGGCAGAATGTCTGAGAAATTCATGATGCCGTCGCTGGACTGACCGCCCTCGATCATGCCCGGCCACACCAGAATGCCTGGCACACGCACACCACCTTCCCAGGTCGAACCCTTCGAGCAACGGAACGGCGTGAACGCAGCATCCGGCCAGGTTTCCATGTGCGGTCCGTTATCCGACGAAATGAAGATTAGCGTGTCTTCGGCCTGACCTGTTTCAACAAGCACCTCATTGAGACGACGAATGATGTCGTCGAGCTCGATCATCGTGTCCTTGTAGGGATGCTTGGCGGGGGAACTGGCCAAAAAGCGTTCGTTCGGGTAGTTGTCGAAATGTGCGCCGCGCGTGCAGTGGTACAAAAGCCAGGGCTGCTCCTTGCCCGCGCGACCGCGAATGAATTCACTCGAGTAGTTGCACCATTTTTCATCGAGTTCGGACAGCACCGGAATGGTGACTTCCTCGACGTTGACGGGTTCTTTGCCTTTGGTCGCATGCACGAAGCAGCGATTGAACGGCATGTTCTTGATCCACTCGGTGCGCGCGGCCGAATAGACGATTTCCGGAAAGTAGTGTGGATCGCGCCACTCGGTGTACATGTCAGACACCGAGAGAAATCCGTAAAAGTCATCAAACCCGACGTTCTGCGGTTGCGACTCAAAGTTTTCGCCGATGTGCCACTTGCCGACCGCCTGCGTCCGGTAACCGGCATCGCCGAGAATCTGCGGCAGCGTCCGCTCGCCCTGCAGGCCACCAGGTTCGCCATACATCGGCGGGCGATGCAGACCATGCCGGTGCGGAACACGTCCGGTCATCAGCGTGGCTCGCGACGGAGAGCAGGTTGGCTCCGAGTAGCAGGACGTCAGGCGAAGGCCACGCGCCGCAATCCGGTCGAAATGCGGGGTCGGCGCGCCAACTGCGACCCCGCCGCCGTAGCAACCCATATCCCCCCAACCAACATCGTCCATCAGGAACACGAGAAAGTTCGGCTTGCGACCGCGCCGCTTGACGTACTCCTGCAATTTTTTCCGCGCCAGCGCCACCTGGTCGTCATGCACGAACCCTGGCTCGCGATGTGGGGCAAGCCGGACTGGGCGGGCGGCAAATGGATCAAAACGCGACATCATCCGGCTCCTGATGGTCGACGCGCTGGGTCAGGCGCGAGGCATGCGGTACAGCCCGCAGATCTTGTTGCCGTCCGGGTCGCGCAGATAGGCCAGATACAAGCTGCCGGCTGGCCCCTGACGCACGCCCGGAGGATCCTCGCAGGTAGTTCCACCATTGGCGACACCGGCTGCATGAAAGGCATCGACCTGTTCTGCAGACTGGCAGGCAAAACCGAGCGTGCCGCCATTGCCCACGGTGGCGGGCTTGCCGTCGATCGGAGTGGTCACCGCGAAGACTCCGGTCGGCGTACGCCAGAAGACGCGGTAACGATCGACGACGCCGGCAGAAATACCCAGCGTGCCAAGCAACGCGTCATAAAAAGCCTTGGATTTGTCCAGATTGTTGGTGCCGATCATCACGTGGGAAAACACGATCTCTTGCTCCTGGCGGTCAGATGTCGAGAACGACGGGATTCGGCAAAACGCCGACCCGTAAGCTTCGCACAAACAGATACGCCTGGATCAGCGTGCATTCCAGTGACGCCGGCATCCGGTCGATCAACGCGTGATCGGATCAAGAAGAGAACGGCGGAATCGGCAGATCTCCCGCCGCCCCCGCTGGGCAGTTCGTTCGGAGGGCTAGCGCGGTTTTTGCCGCACCCGAAGGACCTCGAGCGCGGCTAGTTGAAGGCTCGGGCTTGCCTCAAAAGAACGCCATCGTGCGCACTTCAATGCTTTCCCGCTTCGCGGCGCCCGCCGGAGTATTCGGATCCTCGAAGGCCGAGTGCCCCATGAAGCGCGCCCGGCCGTCGGTCTCCGAGTCGTAGGTCTTCAGTAACAGCGCGTCGCTAGGCTGCATTCGGGGGAAGTAGTACCAGCGATGCTCCGGCGAGTAGCGCATCACGTAGATCTCGCCAGTACGCTCCCGGTACTTGAGCTCCATCCGCAGCAGGTCGCCGTCCTGCTGCGAGCGCGCATCGCACATCGCCAGCGGCAATTCCTGAACGGTCTCGTACAAGGGCTTCCAGACGTTGAAGAAGGCGACCCGCCGGCTCAGCAGGTCGTCCGCCTCGTCCGGTAGCAGATCCCTGACCCGCTGCGGACCGCTCGTGGGCGTGTAGTCGCTGTGCACCAACAGCACCGCGGGACGCTGAATCGTGGTCTGCACTTTCAGATCAGCCGGCATCCGGCGGCGGATCGTGTGGTCGAAGATCACGACCCGCTTCGCCCCGGAGTGCTGCTTCACGAACTCTTCAACCTGGGGATAGAACGATGTCAACAGAGCCGACTCATCGTCGAACGCCTTGAATGACGGGTCGAACGCATGGATCTCGAAACCTTCTACGTCGGCCCGAAACTGGTTCGCCTGCGGCCACCCATCGAGGATGTCCACCTCGCGAACGTCGGTACCGGGCGGATTGAGCTTGACCGAAGGATCCGGCTCGTAGAAGTAGTAGTCCGGTGCGACGCCATTGTCGACCGTGTAGTTCAGTTTTGCCCGGACTTGTGTACTGGTACTCATGCGTCGTTCCGTATCCTCAGGCAGCCTGTGCGAGCTTAAAGCCTTCACCGACCCAGGTTTTCTTCCAGCATGGGAGCTGTTCGACATCCTTCATCATCCAGCGCTTCAGGTTCGGATGCGGATCCAGAGGCAATTGCTGCCAGCCGTGCAGATGCATCGCCGATGCGAGGGCAATGTCCGCGATTGTCGGGGAATCGCCGCCAGCCACCCAGCGGCGATCGGAAAGACGCTGATCCAAGATGCCAGCCAGCTTGTGGAACTGGGCAGCTTGCGCATCCAGCACGGCCGGATCGGGCGCGCCACCAAGCAGAGGCTTAACGCAGTTCTCGACCAGGTAGACATAGCAACTCGGGAACCAGTGCGAACCCTCCCACTGCAGCCAACGATTGATATCGCAGCGGGTCTTCAGGTCATGCGGATAGGCGGCATCATTACCAGCCTTGTCGGACGCGTACTGAAGGATTGCGTTGCTCTCCCAGAGCACGTAGTCGCCGTCGGCCATGGCCGGGATCGATGCGTTGGGGTTGATCGACAGATAAGGCGGCAGCTTTTGCTCGCCCTTGAAGTAATCGACATGCACCAGTTCGTATGAGGCGCCGATCAGATCGAGGCCCGCGAGCACCTTGCGGCAATTGACGGTGATGGGATCCGCGTAGATTTTCATGACTTGTCTCCTGATTATTCGGACAGGATCGAAGCCTGCCGTGCGGGAAAGTCTATGGATTGAAGCCGTCGCCGAAAACTGCTCAAATGAGAACGTTTTGTTCTCGCTTCGGAAACAGTGTCTCTGTCCATCGACATGTTGTCGGCCTTCGTGAAGGTCGCGGAGCGACGCAGCGTCAGCGCCGCGGCGCTCGACCTTGGCGTCAGCAAAAGCGTGCTGAGCAAACGCATCGCGCAACTCGAGACGACACTTCACACAACGCTGTTCAGCCGAAGCACGCGCAGGATTGCGCTGACCCCCGCCGGCGAGGCCTACCTGGCGCATGCGCACCGTGCGCTGTCCGCGATCGGCGACGGCGAGGAGCAACTGCGCAGCATGCAAGCCGAGCTCACCGGCAAAATTCGACTGACCGCGCCAGTCTCCTGGGGACAGCGTGTGCTGTCGGCAATGTTGCCGGAATTCGTCCATCTGCATCCCGGCATTGAAATCGACCTGGTGCTCGGTGACCGGATCATGGACCTGGCGTTTGAGCGCATCGACATTGCCTTGCGATGGAGCCCACAAGCGCCGGGCGACACGGTGGCGATCCCGATCGCATCGATCGACTGGGTCATCGCGGCATCACCTGGGTACCTCGCCAGCGCAGGAACTCCGGTCGAGCCGTCCGATCTGCAAGGACACCCCGGGCTTTGCTATTGGCGTAAGGACTCCGAAGAATCCTGGGTGTTCGAGCGAATGGGCGAGCGGGTGCAAGTCTCGATGCGTAGTCGCTACCGGGTCGACAATCCCGAGGCGGTGACGCAGGCTGCGCTGGCCGGTCTGGGAGTCGGTCTATTACCGGGCTACCTGTGCGAGGACGCGCTGTCGGAGGGAAGCCTGGTGAGGCTTCTGCCAGCCTGGAAACCGGTGACTCAGTTCGGCGAAGCGATCACTGCGGTGGCACCGCCAGAACGGATGCGGCTGGCGCGCAACCAGGTGCTGGTCGAGTTCCTCAAGCAGCGCCTTGCGTCACCGGAAACTCGCGCCGTTAAACGACGACCGGATACCCGCCGTTAGCCACGGGCTGCACCTTCGGGCCGCCTCGGGTATCTTGCCAATCATGCCAAGCCTTGCCCGCACCGTCCGATCGGTTTCTCTCAGCGCCTTGCTGCGCTGGGGCCTGTTTGTCGGATTGCTCCTCGCATTCATCCTGGTGCCGTTCGTCGTCTTCGAAGGACAGGCGCAGCAAATGGTCGAGCGTGTGCTGGGATCCGACGCCTCGATCGCGCTGATCGCAGTGGCGGTGACCTTCTTTTTGCTGCTCGACATTGCGCTGCCGATTCCGTCGAGCTTCGTGCTTTCGAGCGCTGGCTACCTGCTTGGTATCTGGATTGGCACGCTGGTGTGTTT
>JALRBB010000009.1 GCA_023257915.1 Quisquiliibacterium sp.
TACGCCGGTCGATGTGCTGTATCGCCGCGTCGATGACGATTTTCTCGATCCGCTGGTGTTCAATCCGGAGTCGATGCTCGGGGTGCCCGGCATCATGGACATCTACCGGGCGGGCGGCATCACAATTGCCAATGCGCCGGGAACCGGTATCTCCGACGACAAGGCGATCTACAGCTACATGCCGGACATCGTCGAGTTTTATACCGGTGAGCGCGCAATCCTAAAGAATGTGCCGACCTGGCGCTGCGCCGAACCGGATTCCCTGGCCTATGTGCTCGATCACCTGGCCGAACTGGTGGTCAAGGAAGTGCACGGTTCTGGTGGCTACGGCATGTTGGTCGGCCCTGCCGCCAGCAAGAAGGAACTTGCCACGTTCCGGCGCAAACTGCTCAAGACGCCCGACAACTATATTGCTCAGCCAACGCTGGCCTTATCGACGGTTCCGATCCTGACCAAATCAGGACTTGCGCCGCGACATGTCGACTTGCGCCCCTATGTGCTGGTCGCGCCAGATCGCATCACGATCACGCCCGGCGGGCTTACCCGGGTAGCGCTCAAGAAAGGCAGTCTGGTCGTCAATTCGTCGCAGGGCGGTGGCACCAAGGACACCTGGGTGCTGGAGGACTGACCGATGCTCGGAAAAACCGCTGGCGGTCTGTTCTGGCTCTATCGCTACCTCGAGCGTTCTGAAAGCGTTGCACGCCTGATCGAGGCGGGTTTCCGGATCGCGCTGGCGCGACCTGACATTGCTGAAGATGAGTGGGCATCGATCCTGGCCGCTGCGGGAAGTCGCGCGGCGTACGATGAGCGGCACGGTCGGATCAAGGAAAGCGCGGTCGTCGATTTTTTGCTACGAGACAGTGACAACCCATCTAGCGTGCTCGGAGCGGTCTCGATTGCGCGTTCCAATGCTCGTCTGGTGCGTACCGCTCTGACCCGCGAGGTCTGGGAGTCGGTCAACGAAGGCTGGATCACGCTCAAGCAGGCGCTCGAGTCGCCGGTGCAAAATCGTGATCTGCCAGAAACCCTTGGTTTGATTCGTCGGCAGGCAGCGCTAGTGCGCGGCGCCTTGCACGGTACACAACTCCGAAACGACGGGTACCAGTTCTCGCAACTCGGTATCTCGCTAGAGCGGGCCAGTAACACGGCGCGGATCGTCGACATGAAGTACTACGCACTGCTGAGGTCTGGCAGTTCAATGGTGCAGTCCGTCAGCAACGTGCAGTGGGAGACCATCCTGCGTACTGTGTCGGCTCACAGGTCTTATCGGTGGCTGTATGGTGGTGATATGGCTCCGGAAACGATTGCGCGATTTCTGATTCTGGATCAGGGGATGCCGCGAGCAATCCTCTTTTGCACTGAGGCGGCTGCCGAGTGCCTCAACAGCCTGGCCGATATGTACGGGCGTCGTCAGCCATGTAATGAATTGGCCGACAAACTCCGTGATGATCTGCGCTCGGTATCGATTTCCGACATTTATGACCAAGGCTTGAAGGGATTTACTGTCGATGTCGTCAATCGCCTTGCGGGATTGTCTCGCCAGATCGAAGACGACTACCGTTTTTATCAGTGACCATGCTGCTGACGATTACCCATGTGACGCACTACAGCTACGAAAGTCCGGTCAATTACGGACTGCAAGAGCTTCGTTTGGTGCCGCAGAATGATCCCGGTCAACAGGTGCGCAGTTGGCGGATCGACATCGATGGCGGCAAAAAAGAGGCGCAGTTTCGCGATCAGCATGGCAACGAGGTCTGGCTGGTCAGTTTCACTGGAGACCGCCACGAGATCACCGTGACCAGCACCGGTCAGGTTGAGACGACCGACACCGCGGGCGTGCAGGGGATGCATCGCGGGTTTGCGCCGCTCTGGTACTTTTTGCGCGAAACCGAGCTCACTCGTTGCGGCGACGGCATTCGAAATCTGGTCGACGCGTTGCGTACGTCTCGCTCAGACAGTGTTGCACTGCTGCATGAACTCTCGGCGAGTATCCTGTCGCGCGTCAGCTATCAAACCGGTGCGACCGAATCGGGACACACGGCCGAGCAGTCGCTCGCATCCGGCGCCGGAGTCTGCCAGGACCATAGCCATATTTTCTTGTCGGCCGCACGTCTTTTGGGCCTGCCGGCGCGCTATGTGTCCGGATACCTGATGCTCAATGACCGGGTCGACCAGCAAGCAAGCCATGCTTGGGCAGAGGCTCATGTCGATGGGCTTGGTTGGGTGGGTTTTGACGTGTCCAACGGGATCTCACCGGACGCTCGCTATGTGCGCTTGGCCACCGGCCTCGACTACTCGGATGCAGCTCCGATCTCCGGGATGCGTTTCGGCAGCCACGGTGCCGAGAGTCTGGTGGTCAACATCCAAGTGGCGCAGTGAAGCGCCAACCTTGCTGAACGGATCTTTACCATGACCTATTGCGTCGGCTTGCGGCTTGCGTCCGGACTTGTGTTCATGTCCGACACGCGGACCAATGCAGGTGTGGACAATATTTCCACGTATCGCAAGATGCATAACTGGACAGTGCCGGGCGAGCGCTCGATCACACTGCTGTCATCGGGCAATCTTGCCACCACCCAGGCCCTGGTGTCGATTCTCGATGAACGCTCAAAGGCACCCGGCGAGCGGCAGCCCTCGATTCTGGCGGCGCCATCGATCTTCCAGGTCGCCAGACTCGTCGGGGACACCTTGCGCGAGCTCATTCGCACCTATTCTCAGGATGGGCCGAGTGGGGACGGACAGTTCTCGGCCACCGTAATCGTTGGTGGACAGATCAAGGGCGGGGAACCGCGTTTGTTCATGATCTGTCCGGAAGGCAATTTCATCGAGGCCTCAGAAGACACGCCGTTTCTGCAGATCGGTGAAACCAAATACGGTCGTCCGATCCTGGTGCGCGCTTTCGACGCGAAAATGAGCTTTGCCGACGCGATCAAGCTGCTGCTGGTCTCATTCGACTCGACGATCAAGGCCAACTTGTCGGTGGGTCTGCCTCTCGACTACCTGGTGCATGCGCGCGATCAGTTCGAGCCAGCCTTTCGCGGGCGCATCGACCGGCAAGATCGCTACTACAAGATGATCTCCGACGGTTGGGGGGATGCCTTGAAGAAGGCCTTCGACAGTCTGCCGCAGTTCCATTTAAAAGGCTGACTCTACCCGGCAGCGCGCCTGCTACGGCGCTGCCAGAGCGTCGCTGGCGCTTGCCGGTATGCAATCTCAGCTCCAGTGGCCTGGAGCCTGACGACCGCGCCCGTCGTACAGATCCAGACATCGTCTGAACCAGGCGAGTACCGGGTCGTCTTCTTCGAGCAGTCGATAGGGACTGCAGGCACGCGCCCATTGCAAGGCGCCGAACGGAAGGTAGTCGGCATAGCAGGGCTCTTCGCCACCCAGAAAGGATTGCGACTGCAAGGTGATGCGCAGAGGTGCCAACCCAGCGCGAAATGCCGGCAGCAATTGATCGCGCTCTGACTGCACCGCCTCCAGGCTGCGGCCAAGTCGCTCTTCGCGACTTTCACGGAAGTAGACCTTGTCGGCCGGGGCGATCATCGCGTGAATGTCAGCGACGATCATTCTGAAGATCGGGCCATGCATTGCCGAGATCGTCCAGTTCTGGACGAATTGAGCGAGTGCTTTGCCTGTCGGCCCGCCGAACAGGGATGGGCGCTCCGGATAGTGCTCCTCAAGATATTCGGCGATCTGCCAGCTGTCCCCGATCAATTCTCCCTTGTCCTCGATGACTGGCACCGTGCGATTACCTCCGCCAATCCTCGCAATCTGGGTGAAATGCGTCGCACGCGATTCATACGCCAGACCTTTGTGGCATAGCGCCATCGCGGTCCGCCAGCATGCCGGACTGAAGCGCCGGCCATCGGCGCCGGCAAGGTCGTACAAGAGGATGTTCATCAGGCGTGTCTCCGTGTTTTATTGTCGTGAGATCCGATGGGTCGGCGGCGACGCTGCCCCTGCGGATTCTGTACAATACGCGACTGAGCCGGCATCGAGACGTAAGTATCGAAGCCAGGAGACGTGGCCGAGAGGTCGAAGGCACTCCCCTGCTAAGGGAGCATGCGGGCAAAACCTGCATCGAGGGTTCGAATCCCTCCGTCTCCGCCAAAGCTGCCGGTAGTAAAGCAAAAGCCCTGAGTGATCAGGGCTTTTTGCTTTTTGGGCTCGGCAAGCTTGCTGTTTGCTACGTGCGATTCAAGCGGTATGGGCCGGGTTGCTTGCAGGGAAGTGGCGATGCGGGCTTGTGTGTGGGTAGTATTTTTTAAAATAGACTAAAAATACCCCGTAAAGTATCAATATATTTAGTAACAGCTTAAATTTGGTCTG
>JALRBB010000035.1 GCA_023257915.1 Quisquiliibacterium sp.
GACCGAGCCGACGCCGTGACGCTGAGCGGGTCGCCGCTCGCGCACGCGGGGATGTGGATGCCGAGCTGCCGAATCGCCGATCCCGGGCGCCTTTGTGCTCAGTGGTTGGCAGCAGCAGCCGACCGGGTGGAGCTGCGCACCGATATGCGCGTGGAGCGTGTGCAGCAGGACGCTGGTTGCTGGCAGGCCCTGGACGTCAACGGGCAGCTGCTGGCGAGTGCCCCGGTGCTGATCCTGGCCAGTGCTGCGGAGGCGCTCAGACTCGCCGGGTTACCGCTGGGAATGTTGCGCAAGGTGCGTGGTCAGACGACAAGACTTGCCGGGGAAGCGTTTGGCGAGTTGCGCAGCGTTCTGGGTGGAGAAGCCTATGCCTGCCCGCTGGACGACGGAGATATCCTGATCGGATCGACATTCGACGAAGACGAGGACCCGATGCCCCGTCCGCAGTCGGACTTGAGCAATTTGCGCAGGCTGGCGCGAATGATGGGGCCGCTGCACAGCGCCAAGGATTTCTCTGACGAAGCATTGTCGCAGCCATTGGCGCCCTCGCACACAACCAGTGCGGACGACCTGCCCTGCCTCGATGCATCGCCCCTGCAGGATCAAGCCGATGCTCTTGCCGAGCAACTTCATCGTCATGCTCGCCCCGGTGCGGTCGGATTTCGCTACACCAGTCGAGATCGCTTGCCACTGATCGGACAGCTTCCAGATCTCGAACGGATACGCGCCGACGCCGGCCTACTCAGTCGTAATGCCAAGCTGCCGATTCCGGTTCGAGCGGGCTTGTACGGCGCGTTCGGATTCGGGTCTCGCGGACTGCTCTGGTCGCGACTCGCCGCCGAGACGATTGCTGCAATGCTCGATAACGAGCCGATGCCCTTGGAGTCAGATCTTCTGGACGCAATCGATCCGGCCCGTTTTTTACGACATGCACTGCGACGATCGCAACGACTGACCGGCAACCGCTGACCGGCGGACGCGCGGACCGGCTAAACTTGCAGCTCAAGATACTGCGGGCAAGCCATGCCAACCAAGACGATCAATATCCGCTACGACTGTGCACGCTGTCCAGGCTACTGCTGCAGCTACCCGCGCATCGAGGTCAAGACGGCGGATATCGCCCGGCTAGCCAAGCATTTCGGTCTGAGCGACCAGGAGGCGCAGCGAAAGTTCACCCGTCAGTACCGCTCGGATGAAGGTTCGGAGACGATCCTGAAGCACCGCAAGGACGAGATCTACGGTTCGATCTGCCGCTTCTTCGACACCACTGAGCGGCGCTGCACCGTCTACAAGGCTCGTCCTGCAGTGTGCCGGCAGTATCCGAATGGCGCGCGCTGCGGCTACTACGAGTTTCTGCAGTTCGAGCGCAAGCATCAGGACGACCCGGAATTCATTCCGAGCGCCTGACATCTCCGGCCCAATCGGCCCGATCATAGCTCTCGCCCAAGGCATCTGGAACATGACGACACTAGGAACCCCGCTGAGCCCCTCTGCAACCCGCGTGATGCTGCTCGGCAGCGGTGAGCTTGGCAAGGAAGTCATCATCGCGCTCCAAAGACTCGGCGTCGAAGTCATCGCGGTGGATCGCTATACTGACGCGCCCGGTCATCAGGTCGCCCACCGGGCTCATGTGATCAACATGGCCGACGGCGCCGCGTTGCGAGCGCTGATCGAACAGGAAAAGCCTGACCTGGTGGTGCCAGAGATCGAAGCGATTGCCACGCCGACGCTGATGGAACTCGAGCGTGAGGGCATCGCTCGGGTGATTCCGACTGCGCGCGCAGCCTGGCTGACAATGAACCGCGAAGGGATCCGACGCCTGGCCGCCGAAGAACTGGGCCTGCCAACCTCGCCGTATCGCTTTGCCAGCAGCCTGCAGGAATTGCAGGCTGCTATCGACGGTAGCGACGGGGCGACACCGATCGGCTATCCCTGCATCGTCAAGCCGGTGATGTCCTCGTCGGGCAAGGGACAGTCCAAAGTCGACGGACCCGATGAGGTCGAGTCAGCGTGGAACTACGCTGCCAGCGGCGGGCGGGTCGACTCCGGGCGGGTCATCGTCGAAGGCTTTGTTCGCTTCGACTACGAGATCACCCAGTTGACGGTGCGCGCCAGAGCGGCCGATGGCAGCATTCAGACTCACTTTTGCGATCCGGTCGGGCATGTGCAGGTGGCCGGCGACTATGTCGAGAGCTGGCAGCCGCATCCGATGAGCGATGCGGCTTTACGTCGTTCGCGTGACATCGCACACAAGGTGACCGAGAACCTTGGCGGCACCGGCCTGTTTGGCGTTGAATTGTTTGTTGCCGGCGATCAGGTCTGGTTCTCCGAGGTCAGCCCCCGGCCGCATGACACCGGTCTTGTCACCCTCGTCACGCAACATCAGTCAGAGTTCGAACTGCATGCCCGGGCGATCCTGGGTCTGCCGGTCGACGTCGGCTTGCGCACACCTGGAGCCAGCGCCGTGATTTACGGCGGACTCGAGGCTCGTGGCATCGTGTTTGACGGTGTGGACGACGCGCTGCAGGTACCTGGCAGTGACTTGCGACTGTTCGGCAAGCCAGAATCCTTCGCCAAGCGACGCATGGGGGTCGCACTGGCTCGCGCGTCCGACACCGATACCGCACGTGCCAATGCGAAGCTGGCGGCCTCGAAGGTGCGCCCGCGCAAGGCAGACTGAAGCCTGCCTGGGTGGTCCGGCTTCAGGCCACCCAGACCCGCGCGTTTCGGAACATCCGCATCCACGGCGAGTCTTCACCGAGCAACGGATCGCGCCAGCTCATCTGAATCGTGCGGAACACCCGCTCCGGATGCGGCATCATGATCGTCGCGCGCCCGTCAGTGCTCGTGAACCCGGTCAGGCCATCCGGGGAACCGTTCGGATTGGCCGGATACTCTTGCGCGACCGATCCGTCGTTGTCGATGAATCGTAAAGCCTTGCGTACTGCTGCCTGCTGCGCGGCACTGTCGAACTGGGCTCGACCTTCGCCATGCGCAACCGCGATCGGCATCCGGCTGCCCTGCATTCCCGACAGGAAAATCGACGGAGATTCAAGAACTTCGACCATCGCCACCCGGGCTTCATACTGTTCCGAACGGTTGCGCAGAAGGCTGGGCCAATGCTCGGCACCCGGTACGATCGCCTTCAGACGCGAAAACATCTGACAGCCGTTGCACACCCCGAGGCTGAAGCTGTCCGAGCGCGCGAAGAACTGGGCAAACTGTTCCAGCAAGCTTGCATTGAACAGCACCGAACGCGCCCAGCCGGCGCCTGCACCAAGCACATCGCCGTAGGAAAAGCCGCCGCAAGCGACCAGACCCTTGTAGTCGGCAAGCCGATGACGCCCGTCGAACAGGTCGGTCATGTGCACGTCGTGCGCATCGAAGCCAGCGCGGGTAAACGCAGCGGCCATCTCGACATGGCTATTGACGCCCTGCTCGCGCAGGATCGCCACCCGCGGACGCACGCCGCTTGCGATGAACGGCGCCGCAACATCCTGGGCTGGATCAAAGCTGGTCTGAACATGCAGGCCAGGATCGTTTTCTCGGGCGATGCGCGCCTGCTCCTGGGCAGTACATTCCGGATTGTCGCGCAAGGATGCGATGCGATGGCTGGTTTCGCTCCAGATTGACTGCAGATCGGCCCGCGACGCCGAATAGACACACTTGGCGTCCCGATACACCTCGATGACTTCGCGCGCAGACGGTTTGCCCACGACGTTCGAGCAGCGCGACAAACCGTGCTCGCGCAGCACCGCCATCACGGTATCGCGCTGCGCCGCTGGCACCTGGATCACTGCACCAAGCTCTTCATTGAACAGCGCCTGCAGCGTGCGCTCATTGCGTTGCACGGAGACCTGTTCAGGGCGAATCTTGAAGTCACCCCAATCTGCGGCATACGCATCGATTGCCAGCAGATCCACATTAAGTGCCACCCCGCAACGGCCGGCAAATGCCATCTCGCAGACGGTCGTGAACAAGCCGCCGTCGCTGATGTCGTGGTAAGCGAGCAGTTGCCCGTCCGCGTTGAGCCTCTGGATTGCATCGAAGAATCTGGGCAATAACGCAGGATCGTCAAGATCCGGAGCCTCGCATCCGATCTGCTGCGTGACCTGGGCGAGCGCCGAGCCGCCGAGCCGCTGACGTCCTTGTCCAAGGTCGATCAGGATCAGCACCGAATCGACGTCGCGGCGTAATTGCGGCGTCAGCACGCGACGGACGTCGGTCACCGGCGCGAACGCGGTCACGATCAGTGAGACCGGCGCGCTGACCTGCTTGCGCTGCTCGCCCTCCTGCCAGACGGTACGCATCGACAGCGAATCCTTGCCGACCGGAATGCTGATTCCGGTGGCAATACACAGTTCCGAGGCCGCCTTGACCGCATCGAACAGGTCAGCGTCCTCGGCAGCCGGGCCACATGCGGCCATCCAGTTGGCAGATAGCTTCAGTTTGCCGAGCGACTCGATTGGCGCTCCGGCGATGTTGGTAACCGACTCGCCGATCGCCATCCTTGCGGCAGCCGCCGAATCGATCACCGCCAGTGGCGTGCGCTCGCCCATCGCGAGTGCTTCACCTGCGTACCCGTCGAAATCACGCAGCCCGACGCCGCAGTCGGCGACCGGAACCTGCCACGGCCCGACCATCTGATCGCGCGAGCAAAGCCCGCCGACGGTGCGGTCACCGATCGTGATCAGAAAGGATTTGCTGGCCACCGTCGGCAGTCGCAGGACACGCTGGGCGAGTTCGTCGAGCGACAGGCTCGCGCAGTCGATCTGGGGCAGTTCGCGCGCCGCACGAACGCCGGTGCGATGCATCTTCGGAGGCTTGCCCAGCAGCACATCGATCGGCATGTCAACGGGACGCTCCCCATCTGGCGCCTCAAGAACCAGTTGGTGATCCTCGCTGACCGTGCCTACCACCGCGAACGGGCAACGCTCTCTGGAGCAGATCGCCTCAAAGCCGGCTAGCGACTGCGGTGCGATCGCCAGCACGTAGCGCTCCTGCGACTCGTTACACCAGATCTCGGCAGGCGACAGCCCGCTTTCCTCGACCGGAATGCGCGCAAGCTCAAAGCGGGCAGCCCGCCCTGCGCCATGCACCAGTTCGGGAAATGCGTTCGACAGCCCGCCAGCACCCACGTCATGAATCGACAGGATCGGATTTGCGTCGCCCTGGGACCAGCACTGGTCGAGCACCTCCTGAGCACGTCGCTCGATTTCGGGGTTACCGCGCTGCACCGAATCGAAGTCAAGCTCCGCGGTGTTGGTGCCCGCGCCCATGCTCGAGGCCGCGCCGCCACCAAGCCCGATGCGCATCCCGGGCCCGCCAAGCTGGATCAGCAGCGTCCCGGGCGGCAGGTCGAGCTTGTCGCAATGACGGGCGTCTACGCTACCAACGCCACCGGCGATCATGATCGGCTTGTGATAGCCGCGCACACTGGACCCGACATTCTGCTCGTAGGTTCGAAAGTACCCGACCAGATTCGGTCGGCCAAATTCGTTGTTGAAGGCCGCCCCGCCGATCGGGCCATCGATCATGATCGACAGCGGCGTGGCGATACGCTCCGGAATCCCGTAGGGCGGGACCGTGTCATTACGCAGGCCCAGCGGCTCGGTCACGTCCTGCGCAGTTTCCCAAGGCTGCTCGAACCCCGGGATGCGCAAGTTGGACACCGTAAAGCCGGTCAAACCGAATTTCGGACGCGCGCCGCGCCCGGTGGCGCCCTCGTCACGAATCTCGCCGCCTGCCCCGGTGGCAGCCCCCGGAAACGGCGAAATCGCGGTCGGATGATTGTGCGTTTCCACCTTCAGCAGATTGTGCGTCAGCTGCTCGACCGCCTGATACTTGCCTTGCGCCTCGCCCTGCGCCGGGAAGAATCGCTTGGCCAGACCGCCTTCGAGAATGGCGGCGTTGTCGGCATAGGCGACGATCGTGCCACTCGGATGCGCAGCGTGGGTGGCGCGAATCATGCCAAACAGCGAAACATCCTGATCCTGATCATCAACGCTCCAGCTCGCATTGAAAATCTTGTGTCGGCAGTGCTCCGAATTAGCCTGCGCGAACATCATCAGTTCCACGTCGCTCGGGTCGCGCCCCACCTGCATGAACGCATCGAACAGGTATTCAATTTCATCGTCGGACAGGGCCAGACCCAGCGAACGGTTCGCCTCGTCGAGCGCCGCGCGCCCTTCGGTCATCATCGCGATTCTGCGCATCGGCTTGCCCGCAAGTGATGCGAACATTTGCGCCGGATCCGGTTCGTCGAGTAGCGCGGTCTCGGTCATCCGGTCGTGCAGGCAGTCTGCAAGCTGCCGCATCGTCATCTCGTCAAAGCGCGGCGCACCTGCGAGCAGCCCCTTGCGCGCGATCACTCGATACCCGATGCCGCGTTCGATCCGATGCACCGAGGCCATCGCGCAGTTGTGCGCGATGTCGGTCGCTTTGCTCGCCCAAGGCGAAATCGTGCCGATCCGGGGCACGACATACACAGCCTGCCCGGCGACATCCGAATTGGCACCTGATCCGCGAGCGTCGAGCAGTTCCGCCAGTCGCGCCTGGCTGCTTGCGTCGAGCGCGGAGTCAGACCAGATCACATAAAAGAAACTGGCTGCGAGATCGGCCACCCGGGGCTCGATCCGCTTGAGCTGCTCGAGCAGACGGGCTTTTCGGAACGGGGACAGAGCCGGCTCGCCCGGCAGGGTCAGATAGACAGACATCGGGGGTGTGCCGCATCGGGAGGAAGACCCGAATTATAAGGCTTGCACTCGGGGACACGCCTGCGCTCAGGCCGACCGGCCTGCGCCCGGCGCTGGCGCAGCGCCGGGCGACTCGCCCTGACCCGAATCAGCCCGCGCGGGCGACCGCGTCAGCCGCAGCCAACGCCGTCATGTTGACGATCCGGCGAACGGTGCTCTGCGGGGTAAGAACGTGAACCGCTGCCCTGGCGCCCAGGAGGATCGGACCAACCGTGATTCCCTTGCCACCGGTGATCTTCAGAACATTGAACAGGATGTTGGCCGCATCCAGATTCGGCATCACCAGC
>JALRBB010000065.1 GCA_023257915.1 Quisquiliibacterium sp.
CCTCGTCGCGGTACGCCGCAACCCGCAAGGCTTCGGGAAGGCTCAGCACCCGATCCATGTGCCCACCCAGCGCGCGATAGTCATCAACCCGCATCGTGAACTCGATCGGCGCGACGATCGCCGGAGTGGGAACCCAGCCGAAGCTCTTTGCGGGCATGCGCTCGACATCGACCATCAATGTGATGCCGCCGCCCGGCCAGATGTAGGCAGGTGCCCCGCCGCAGGTGACCTTGACCAGACAGTCGCGCACCGATCGCGTCAGTCTGACCGGGTTGTCGGTGACGCCGGCCCGCAAGCTACCGCCAGCGCCGGCAACGAACAGCACCGACACCAGCGAGGGCTCGCAGTTCTCGCCGATGCGATCCACCACCGCCTGCACCGGTGAGGGCATCGGCTGGCGCACTGCACGCAATTGATCGTCGAGCTGGTAGTACTCCGCGTCGTCTCCGGTGGTGGACACCATCAGTAGACGCATGCCGGGGCGCGCCAGCTTCGGATCCCAGCTTTCGATGATCGCCAGCGGATCGGTGATATCGGTGCCGCCCCAGCCGGAGCCGGGATTGGCGACCTGAAAATAGCGCCCCGGGGTCGACTTGCGCCCGCGCAGACGAACCCCGGAATCGGGCATATCCAGACACTTGCCGGCCTGATGCTGACTCAGCACGCCGGTGATGTGATCGTCAACAACGATGACTTCGTCGACATGGCCGAACCACTGCTGCGCGAAGATGCCAACCGTGGCTGATCCGCAGCCGACCCGCATGCGCCGCTCTTCGACGCCATCGACGACCGGTGGCCGTCCGGCCTGCACCAGCAGCTTGGCGCCGTCTTCGATCTGCAGCTCAACCGCCTCGCGATTGCCAAGTGCCATCATCAGATCGCAACTGACCTTGCCTTCGCGTTTGCTGCCGCCGGTCAGATGATGAACGCCCCCGAGCGACAGAAACTGCGAGCCGTACTCCTGGGTCGTCACATGCCCCACCCGCTCACCCTTGTGCAGCACGGGTTTGCATTCGGGCCCCAGCCAGCGATCAGTATCAATCTTCACGCGAAAGCTGCAGTAGCTGAAGATGCCCTCGGTGACGACAGTGACGGTGTCGGCGCCATCTATCTGGCTCGACACGATGAATGGCGCCGGTTTGTAGTCCGGATAGGTCGTTCCCGAGCCCACGCCGGTCAAAAAGACCGGCTGACCGATGATCTCGCCGGCTGGTTCATCACGCTGCGCGAATTCGACAACCGGTGTTCCGGGAGCCTGCGCCGCCCCGGCACGCATCAGCAGGACCGGATCAACCCGCACCAGATCGCCGTCCACATTGGCATATCGGTCGCAGGCACCACTTCGCCCGACCGAGATCTGGCATAGCACCGGACAGGCGTTGCATTCGATCTTGTCGGCCGCCATTTTCGGCGGCGGGCGGGACTTGTCGAGCACCACCGGCGCCGCCTGATCGGCATCGACGGACTGCTGCGGATCTTTGCCTGTAGTGCTCATGTTGCACTCCTTGCTGCGCGCCCGGCGTTCAAGGCGGCCAGCAGACGCTCTGGGGTGACCGGCACCGCGTCGACCCGAACTCCGGTTGCTGCATGGATGGCGTTCAGAATTGCCGGCGCAGTCGCCACCAGCGCCGGCTCGCCAACCCCCTTGGCACCGTACGGGCCGAGCGGCTCCGGATCCTCGATCAGATGCACCTGCACAGTCGGCATGTCGCCGGCCGTCGGGATCAGATAGTCATGCAGATTGTCGGTGCGCCCGGCCCGGTAGTCCTCCATCAGCGCAAGGCCCAGGCCCTGAGCAATGCCGCCGTGAATCTGCCCCTCGACCTGCGTCGGATTGATAGCCCGGCCCACGTCATGCGCCGCGTGAATGTCGAGCACCCTCACCGTGCCGAGATCGATATCGACCTCGACTTCGGCAAATTGCGCGGCAAAACCGTAGGTGGCATACGGAACGCCCTGCCCATTGGCATCCAGCGGGACGGTCGGCGGGTCGAAGTAGCCGGTTCCGACGGCAAGATCGCCGCGTGCATCGGCTGGTAGCGATGCAAGCTCGACCCGACGAACCTCATCGCCGCGGCGTCCGACCAGCATGCCGTCCTCGATCCGAATGCTGGTGTCTGCATCCATGCCAAGCATGTTCAGCAATTGGGCACGCAAGTCTTCACCTGCCCCCTTGGCAGCATTGCCCGAGACAAATGTCTGGCGCGAGGCGGAGCTTTTTCCGGCATCCAGCGTCAGATCGGTGTCGGCAGTGATCTGGTCGATCGCGCTGACCGAGACGCCGAGCGCCTGCGCGACGATCTGCGGCATGATCGTGTAGGTGCCCTGACCGATGTCGACTGCACCGTTGTACAGCATGAAGCGACCGTCCTGGCGAAGCGCAACGCTCATCGAAGATGGATTGGCGATCACGGTATTGCCGATCCCGTACCACATGCAGGCGATACCCGTGCCGCGACGCTTGCCCTGGCGATGGCGCCGGTGCGGATCGGCAAGATCCTCGGCAAGGCCAGCGAACCGGCCCGCGCCCTGCTGCGCATCGCGTTGCGCCTGCTCGTTAAAGCGCATCACCCGCTCGCGCGCCTCGCGCCATGCGGGCCTGAGCGCCTCCAGACAAGCCTGTAGCCCGACGCTTGCCTCCAGTCGCTGGCCGGTCGCGGTCTGATCGCCGGCGCGCAGCGCGTTGCGATGTCGGAACTCCAGCGGATCCTCGCCAAGGCGTTCGGCGATCTCGTCGACCAGTCGCTCATTGAGCAAGGTCGACTGCGGCACCCCAAAGCCACGGAACGCGCCGGCAATCGCGTCGTTCGTGAGTACGGCCCGGGTGAGCGCGCGCACATTGGCGATCCGATACGGGCCGCAGGCATGAATCGGAACCCGATTGGCAACCGTCGGTCCCCAGGACGCATAGGCCCCGGTATTGAAGTCGCCGGAAAAATCGTAGGCGAGCAGGCGACCCTGCAGATCTGCAGCGAGCGTTGCCCGCATCCGGGCCGGATGGCGCTTGGTCGTCGACTGCATCGACTCGGCGCGACGATAGACAATCCGCACTGGTCGGCCGAAACGGATCGCAGCGGCCGCGAGCAGGGGCTGAATCGACAGGTCGAGCTTGCCACCGAAGCCGCCGCCGACCGCCGACGGAATGATCCGCACCCGCGCAGGATCCAGCCCGAACATCCAGGCGAGCTCATCGCGGTCCATGTAGGGCGTCTGCGTGCAGGCGAATACCGTCAGGCGTTCATCGCCCGGCGCACCCCGCCAATCCGCCCAGCCGGCCTCGGGTTCGATATAGGCATGCTCGACATAGGCGGTCTCGCAATGCGCCTCGCAGCGGATCGCCGCCGACTCGATGGCGGAATCTGGCTCACCGCGCAACAGCCGACCTCGACAAAGCACGTTGTCCGGCCAGCGCGAATGCAGTGCCGGCGCGCCTTCGGCCAGCGCCTGATCGGGATTCGCAACAGCCTGCAGCGCAGTCCAGCGGACCGGAAGCTGCGCCAGATCCAGACTCTGCAGAGCCTCGAATGTGCCGACCAGCACGAGCACCGCTTCGCCAAGGAAGCGGGTCTGCTCCTCGGCCAGGGCAGGCTGGTCGCGCAGGTCGGGAAAGATCGCGAAGCGATTGTTCGGAATATCGCCAGCGCTCAGCACCCCGTGCAGTCCGAATTTGCTGGCGAACGCGTCCAGATCACCGAACTCGAAGCGGCAACTCGGATGCGGCGATCGCACCACGTGCATCCAGAGCGCATCAGCGGGCGCCTGATCCGCACCGAAAAGCTCGCGTCCGGTCACCTTGGCAAGCGCATCGAAACGCGGTGCGCGCATGCCAACCGGTGACGCATCATCACGCGCAGGCGCCGCGCTGGCGGGGACCGAGCCAGTATCCGGCGAGCCGGCAACCGCCAAAATGGCTTCGACAATCTTCAGATACCCGGTGCACCGGCACAACACGCCGCCAATTCCATCGAGCACCTGCTCGCGAGTCGGCCGCGGATTTGTGCGTAGCAGGTCGGCGGCGGCCATCAGCATGCCGGGCGTGCAGATGCCGCACTGGGCTGCACCATGATCGATGAAGCTTTGTTGCAGCGCCGAGACTTCGCCGGAGTCGGTGGCAGCCAGACCCTCGACCGTGGTCACGCTGTGCCCGGCACACTGGCCGAGCGCGACCAGACAGGAGCACACCTGCTCGCCATCGAGCAACACCGTACAAGCCCCGCAGTCGCCCGCGTCACATCCGACCTTGGTGCCGGTCAGACCGAGTTCGTCGCGCAGCACCCGCGACAGCCGCGTCGACGGGCAGGACGCCGCCTGCACCGTCTCGCCATTGACCTGCAGTGCAATCGGCACGATCACTGGATTGGCAGAAACCGGATTCGCAGACATCAGTCACCTGCCATTTCGAAGAGTCCGCGCGCAAGCAGCCGTCCGGCCAGCTCGCGCCGAAAATTCGCGCTGCCGCGCACGTCATCGATCGGCGCAAGCTCGTCGAGCAGCTTCGCGTCGATCGGCTGGCCCGACATGGCCAGCAAGTCATCGCGCCCGATGCCGACAAGCCGCTGCTCAAGGCCAGGCAGGCGGGTCGGTACAGCCGAACACGCGCCAACCGCGATCGCGCAATGCTCGAGATGACGCTGCGCATTGAAGCGTGCCGAGATCGCGACGGAAACCGCGGAGATCACCAGATAGCGGCGATGGCCAAACTTCAGGAACAGCGATCGTGTTCGCGGCGCCGGCAGCGGCACGAGCACCGCAGTCAGCAGTTCGTCCGGGGCCAGCACGGTTCGCCGGTTGCCGACGATGAACTCGGAGAGCGCAAGGATTCGCGTGGCCCGGCTGCTGCGAAACTCGACGCTTGCGTCGAGCGCCAGCAGCACCGGCACCGAGTCGGCCGCTGGCGATGCGTTACACAGATTACCGCCGACCGTGCCACGGTTCTGGATCTGAACCC
>JALRBB010000139.1 GCA_023257915.1 Quisquiliibacterium sp.
CACCGTGAGCCCGAGATCGCGACCAAGCTGGATCGAGCGCTGCACAATCGCACGCGCTTTCAGGTTGATGCGCGCGGTGCGTACGAAGCCCATGTCGATCTTGAGCTCGTTGAACGGCAGCAGTTGCAGTTGCTCGAGCGACGAGTGTCCGGTGCCGAAGTCATCGATCGCCAGGCGCAGCCCTTTCAGGCGCATCCGCGTCAGGATGTCCAGCGCCATCTGCGGATCGGGAGGAACCGAGCTTTCAGTGACTTCGAACTGCAGCCTGCTCACATTGCATGACAGTTCGCGGCAGCGCGTGACGACCCGGTCCGGCAAGGACAGGTCGGTCATGCCGGCCGGTGGCAGGTTGATCGCCAGTGAGCCCTCGAAGCCGAATAGCGAACCCGCCTTGCCGCAGGTGTCCAGCACGATCTCGACAACCCGGTTGGTCAGCTCGCTGGACATGCCCTCATGCTCGAGCAGCGGCAGGAAGCGGTCCGGCGACAACAGGCCGCGGACCGGATGCTGCCAGCGCACCAGCGCTTCGACGCCGGTCCACAGTCCGTCTGCGAGCGAGACCTGCGGTTGGTAGTACACGACGAACTCGTTGCGGTCGAATGCCTGGCGCAGCTCTTCTGAGCTGACCCCTGCGACGATCGCCGCACCGGTCGGGCCGATGATTTCGTAGCGGGCCAGCATCGAGGTGAGATCGTGGGCTCGAATCGGCTTGCTCAGCGTGCCGAGCAGGTTCAGCTTCTGGCCCTGCGCGAGCTGACTGGCCGCACCGAGCACTACCGCATCGTAGCCACTGACGATGATCACGCCGATCTGGCTGTGCCGGTTCGCCAGCAGGCGCAGGATTTCGATGCCATCCATTTGCGGCATGCTCAGGTCGAGCACCAGGATGTCCGGCACCAGATCGAGTTCTTGCCCGATCGTCGTCGGGTCGGTCAGCGTGCGAACCTCGAAACCGGCGCCTTCGGCAACGGTCGCCATGAATTCACACAGTTGCTGGTCGTCATCGACGATCAGCACGCGAGGCAAGGCGTCACCGAGGCTCAACTTCCTGCTCCGGTGACATCGCTGCGGTTCGCGGCCGGCGCCGACTCGATCGCACGTCGTACTGCCTGCGCGAACGTCGACCGCATGAATGGCTTTTCGAGCAGCTCTGCATCGATGCTGGCATCGCTGGCAATCGATGGCGCCGCAAACCCGCTCATGTAGAGCACGCCGATCCCTGGAGACAGGGATCTGGCCAGCGCGGCGAGGCGGTAACCGTTCATTGAGGGCATGACGAGGTCGGTGGCGATCAGGTCGAATGTTTCGGTTTGAAGTGCGTTTGCAGCCGCCAGCGGATCTTCGAAGGCGCTGACCGTGTAGCCCAGATCTTCCAGCCAATGGCTGGCTACGTCCAGCAGGCCTGTTTCATCATCAACGAGCAGGATGCGTTCCGAGCCTCCGGGCGTTTGCATCTCGACGCTGCCGGTTGCTTGTTCCTGGGCCGACTTGCCGCCCAGAACCGGCAGGAACAGTCGCACGACGGTACCCCAGCCGGGCTCGCTGTACAACTTGACGTCTCCGCCCGATTGTCGGCAAAAGCCGTAAACCATGGCCAGGCCAAGACCGGTGCCTTTTTCCTTGGTCGTAAAAAACGGCTCCAGCACCCGCGACAGCTGTTCCGCGCTCATGCCGATGCACCATGTGGTATCGCCGCGCAACATGCCGGGGAGGAACTGTGCACGTTGGTCGGCGGTGCCGTATCCGATGAGTGCGGGGCCCATCTGGCGATCGGCAAACCACATTCCCGCAATCGGTGCTCCGGCT
>JALRBB010000330.1 GCA_023257915.1 Quisquiliibacterium sp.
GCATGTGCAGGATTTCGTCGACATCCCGCTTGCCTATCAGGCGATGTTCGCCGGCCAGGTTGGCGAGGACGGTGTGCAGCTGCGCTGGCTCGCACCGACCGACCTGCTGTTTGAGCTTGGCGCCGAGCTTGGTCGCGGTAACAGCTTTCCGGCCGCAGCTCAGGATCGCAGCCGGCCGGCGATGCGCGCGATTCATGCGCATCTGGGCGGCGACATCGGAGACAACCACAGCTGGCGCGGCGGATTGTCGCTACTGAAGGCGGATGCCGCCGGTCAGCAGCTGATGTTCGGTGCGCTGGATTCTCCGCAGTCGGAGCTCGCGTTCGACGGTCAGACGCGGGTGCTGATCGCCGATCTTGTCTGGAAGTGGACTGCGGACGATGCGCGCACCGGGCTCAAGTTGCAGGGCGAATACCTGCAAAGCCGGCGCAACGGGTTGGCACAAGAGGCGGTGGCGAGCGCACCCTGGGCGATCTCGGCCCGTCAGTCGGGCTGGTACCTGCAGGGCGTCTACCAGTTCATGCCGCGCTGGCGCACCGGCTTGCGCGTCGACCGGCTTGACCCGGCAGGCGCCTGGGGGCCTCAGGCCGACGCACCCGAGCATCGGCCGCGTCGCTTAAGTGCGATGCTTGACTTCAGCCCCAGTGAGTTCTCGCGCTGGCGCGTGCAGCTGGCGCAGGATCGTGCGCGTGCCGGCATCGTCGACAATCAGCTGTTCCTGCAATATCAGATGCTGCTCGGCGCGCATCCTGCGCATCGATTCTGAGTCCGGAGTCCTCGCATGAAGAATCGACATGCAGGCAAATGGCCGACCACGGCAGCTCGCTGTGCCGCGTGGCGATCGGTCAAGGCGTCGCGAGTGCTGCGCAGCGCGTTTGCCGGCCTGATCATCGCCGCGAGCATGTCGGCCCATGCGGCGCTGAAGGTGCTGGCTTGCGAACCGGAGTGGGCGGCGCTGGCCAGCGAACTGGGCGGCGAGCTGCTCGAGATCTCGTCGGCAACCAGCGCACGCCAGGATCCGCACCGGATCCAGGCACGCCCGGGGCTGATCGCGCGCACCCGTAATGCCGACCTGCTGCTGTGTACCGGCGCGGATCTCGAGGCGGGCTGGCTGCCGGTGCTGTTGCAGCAGTCCGGCAACCCGCGGGTGCAGCCAGGACGCCCGGGTCATCTGCTGGCCGCCGATTTCGTGCGCCTGCTCGAGGTGCCGGCGAGCGTGGACCGCGCGCACGGCGATGTGCACGCAGCCGGCAATCCGCATATCCAGACCGATCCGCGCAACATCGCGGCGGTCGCACGCGTGCTCGCTGAACGCCTTGCGCAGCTCGACCCGGGCAATGCGTCGACGTACGCAAAACGTTTCGCGGATTTCGACGCGCGCTGGCAAAGCGCAATGGTCAGCTGGACGCTGCGCGCAGCGCCGCTGCGCGGTGTGGCAGTGGTGTCGCAGCACAAAGGCTTTGTTTACTTGTACGACTGGGTGGGTTTGCGCGAGTTCGCGGTGCTCGAGCCCAAACCGGGTGTCGAGCCCTCGGTCGCGCATCTGCAGCAACTGGTCGCGGCGCTCAAATCGACGCCGGCGCGTTTCGTCGTGCATGCCGCGTATCAGGATCCGCGACCATCACAGTGGCTCGCCTCGAACACCGGCATCGCGACCGTGGCACTGCCGTATACGGTTGGTGGCAGCGATTCCGCGAGCAATCTGTTCAAGCTGTTCGATGACACGCTCGATCGCCTGCTGGCCGCAGGCGCGGCGCGATGAACTGGGAGGCACTCGACTGGAGCATTCTCGGGCCGGCACTGGCTGCCGGGCTGCTGGTGCTGGCCACGCATGTGCCGCTTGGCATCCAGGTGCTCAAACGCGGCATCGTGTTCATCGATCTGGCGATCGCGCAGATCGCGGGCCTGGGTGTGATCGCCGCGCACGCTGCCGGACTGTCGCCAGGCGGCGTCGCGGTGCAACTGGCGGCGGTCAGCGCCGCGTTGCTGGGCGCCTTGCTGCTGACATGGACCGAGCGGCATGTTGGTGAGCAGCAGGAGGCGTTGATCGGCGTGCTGTTTATTCTGGCCGCCTGCGCCGGGGTGCTGCTGCTGGCTGGCAATCCTCATGGTGGTGAGCATCTGCGCGAGCTGCTGGTCGGCCAGATCCTGTGGGTCACTCCCGCGCAGCTTGGCTGGCTGGCGCTGATCAGCGTGCTGCTGCTGCTCGCGATGCGGATGCCGGCGATGGCGCGGCTAGGGCGTTTTGGCTTCTATGGCGCGTTCGCGATTGCGGTCACCGCATCGGTACAGCTGGTGGGTGTCTACCTGGTGTTCTCGAGCCTGATCATCCCGGCGCTGGCGACCCGGGCACTGGCCGGACGCGCGCGCCTGCTGGCCGGCTATTGGCTCGGCGCGATCGGCTACCTGACGGGGCTGGCCCTGTCCGCCTTGCTGGATTTGCCTTCAGGCGCAGTGATCGTCTGGACGCTGGCGTTTGTCGCGCTGGTGACATCGATGCTGCTGCATCGGCGGGCAGCCTGAGGCGCCGCGCTCAACGCGCGCCGAAGATCGCAATCGTCTGGCGGGCGCACAGCACCGGGCGGCCATCGCCGCTCCAGATCACGGTCGCCTGCGCCGAATAGCCCTGCTCGATCGTCTCAGCGATGCCCTGCACCAGCCACCAGCCGCTCGTGCTCACGGGGTTGGCGTCCAGCATGTCGATCGACCAGGTCATCGTGCTGATCGGCACCGAGGCATCGAAGGCCGCGAAGGCGGCCGGCGGCAGCGCGTCGGCCAGCGCGATCAGCCGAACCAGGTCATCGACGCCCGCGTCGCGATGCCGCAGCCAGACCAGCATCTCCGGACGCGCCGAGGCGCTCAGCGCTGCGCCGCCACCGGCAAGCCGACCGTCGAAGTGATCCATGAAATTCGGTCGGTTCGCAAAGGTGTAAAAGTCAGGGCAGCGGTCCGGAGGTCGCAGCGCCGGAAACACAAGCCCGCCATACTCGCCGGGCAGCGTCCGAGCGGCCCCGAAACACAGCGTCGCGCGGACCGCCAGGCCACTGTCACCAGTTAGATCGACGCCGAAAAACACCGCGGATTTTCCCTGCCGCAGAACGCTTGGTGTGATCTGCAGCATGCCGGTCGCTGGGCCGATGAACGCGAACTGTGCCGAGCGCAGCGGCGGCAAACTGGGATTCGCGCGCAGCGTCGCCGCCAGGCAAAGCGCGGCCGACAATCCACCGTAGGCGGTGCGTCCCTGCAGCCAGTCGGGTGCCAGGGTGATCGAGAACGCATCACCATCGGCCTCAAGGCCGTCCAGCAGTTGCGAAAACCCGGTCAGGTTCGACGCGTGGGACTCATCCATCCTGGCGCACCTGCGAAGAAATCGCGAGCGACTCGCCGCCAGATCCATCGATGTCTGCGCCCGGCGCTTGCGACTGTTGCGGATCCGACAGCACCGCCACTGCGTCGGCCGCAATCACGCCCTGCCCAAGCGGCAGCACGAACAGCGGATTGATCTCGGCCTCGATGAGCCGGTCGCCGAGTTGCGAGGCCATCCGCGAGAAGGCGACGATCGCCTCGGCCAGAGCCTGCTGGTCGGCCAGCGGACGACTGCGAAAACCATTCAGCAGCGGCCAGCCCTTGAGCTCGCGCATCATCGCGTGCGCCTCGACCAGGCTCAAAGCCCCATGCTCTGGCAGCAGGCGGATCGTGCTGTCGCCAAACAACTCGGCGGTGACGCCGCCGAATCCCAGCAGCATCACCATGCCCAGCGGATCGCGCCGAATGCCGAGCAGCAGTTCGACCCCGCCGCGCACCATCTTTTGCACCAGGAAGCGGCGCGGCGTGTCGCCCGCCGCTGCCGAGACGGCAACGGCCATTGCAGCCATTGCCTCAGGCAGATGCCGAGGCTCCAGGTTGATCGCCACGCCGCCCACATCGCTTTTGTGCAGGATGGTGTTCGACAGGATCTTCAGAGCCACCTGCCCGCCCATCTCCTGCGCGCTCTTGCAGGCTTGCGCCGGCGAGGACACCTCCACGGATGGCGGAAAGCGCAGGCCGAAGCGCTCGAACAACTGCCGCGCCTGCGCCTCATCGAGCGCGCCGACAGGCAAGACCCCGAGCTCCACCGGAACAAGGGCCGGGGCGGGTAAACGCCGCGCCCGCCGATGCTGTTCGGCTTGCAGCATGCCGTTCAGAGCCGCCGCGCAGCTTTCCGCCGCCACATACGACGGTACGCCGCTACGGGTCAGCAAGGCGCCGACCTGCGGCGCATGCGGACTCAGGTAGGCGATCACGGGTTTGTCCGACGACGGCAGGCAGTCGCGGATCGCGTCGGCCATCAGCGACGGCATGGCCAGACTCGATGATCCGACGATGATCACCAGTGCGTCATAGCTCTCGCTGGCCAGCAATGCCCGGATGGCGCTGCGCAACAGGTCCGGCTGCAGCCCGGCCAGGGTCACATCAATCGGATTGCGATCCAGCCGCGCATGGTCGCCGGTCTGCAGCGCCCGCAGCGCCGCCGCGGTCGGCTTGTCCGGAGCTGGTGTGTCGAAACCAAGCATGCCAAGGCTGTCGGAGACCAGCGTGCCGGCCCCCCCGGTGGAAGTCAGGATCGCGACATGCCGGCCGCGCAGCACGCGCCTGGTTGCCAGGGCGGCCGGGATGTCGAGCAGATCGGAGAAGGTCTGGGCGCGGATCACGCCGAGCTGCGCGAAAAAGGCGTCATAGGCGCGGTCCGATCCGGCCATCGCACCAGTGTGCGAGACCGCTGCCCGGGCGCCGGCCTCCGAGCGTCCGATCTTGAACGCAACCACCGGTTTGCCTGCCTGCGTCGCCTTGGAAACGGCTGCCCGAAACCGTCCGGGATTGCGCACCGCCTCGACATACAACGCGATCACGTGGGTGGCCGGATCATCGGCGAGATACTCGACGAAATCCGCCAGCTCCAGGTCCGCTTCGTTGCTGGTCGAGATCAGCTTGGACAAGCCGATGCCGCGATCGGCTGCGCGCGACAGCAGCGAACCGAGAATGCCGCCGCTTTGCGAAATCAATCCGATCGAGCCGACTGGAAAACTGTCCATCTCGAGCGCGCCGGTCGCCGACAGCACGATGTGCTCGGTCAGGTTGACCAGCCCGATCGTGTTGGGCCCGAGCAGCCGCATCTTGCCGGCGGCGTGCAACAGCTCGGCCTGGCGCTGCGCACCGCGCTCGCCGGTCTCTGTGTAACCGCTGGCCAGCACGATGGCAGCTCCCGCCCCGCGCAGTGCGAGTTCGCGCACCGCCAGGTGGGCGCGATCGGCGCCCAGCAAAACGATGCCCACGTCGGGCACCTCTGGCAGCGAGGCGACGTCCGGGTAGCAGGGCAGCGATCCGACCTGCGAGAGCTTCGGGTTGACCGGAAAGATCTGTCCCGGAAACTGATGCTTGAGCAGATACGAAACCGGACGGCCACTGGTCTTGCCAGGGTCGCCCGATGCGCCGATGACCGCGACGCTGCGCGGCCGCATCAGTCGTTCGAGAGAGTGCGTCACGTCACTGTCCGGAGGACTTCGACAGGAAGGCCATCACCGCCTCGCGATGCTCGGTGCTGGTGTAGCAGATACCCTGCGCCTGGCTGCCCTGCGCGAACACCTGATGCGCAAAGGACTCAAAGCTCTGGTTCAGGATCGTCTTGCCAAGTGCCAGTGCGGTGCCTGAGCCACGGCTCAGTTCGTCGGCCCAGGCCTGCGCATCGGCCAGCAAGCGACTTGACTGCGTCTTGCGATCGACGATGCCTAGCGCCAGCGCCTCGTCGACGTCGATCTTGCGTCCGGTGAAGATCAGCTCCTTGGCGCGGGCCAGTCCG
>JALRBB010000114.1 GCA_023257915.1 Quisquiliibacterium sp.
TCTGACCGATCGGATTGGCGATGCCCTTTCCGGCGATGTCCGGCGCCGAGCCGTGCACCGGCTCGAATAGCGACGGGAACTTGCGCTCCGGATTGATATTGGCCGACGGCGCGATGCCGATCGTGCCGGTACAGGCCGGCCCGAGGTCGGACAGAATGTCGCCGAACAGATTGGAGGCGACGACCACGTCGAACCAGTGCGGATTGCGCACGAAATGCGCGGTCAGGATATCGATGTGAAACTTGTCGACCTTGACGTCCGGATAGGCGGCGGCCATCTCGGCAACCCGCTCGTCCCAGTACGGCATCGAGATGAAGATGCCGTTCGACTTGGTTGCCGAGGTCAGGTGCTTTTTCGGGCGCTTTTTCGACAGCTCGAACGCATAGCGCAGCACCCGGTCGACCCCGGTGCGGGTGAAGATCGATTCCTGCAGCACGAACTCGCGGTCAGTGCCCGGGAACATCTTGCCGCCGACCGACGAATACTCGCCCTCGGTGTTTTCGCGCACCACGTAAAAATCGATGTCGCCCGGCTTGCGGTTGGCCAGCGGGCAAGGCACGCCGGGCATCAGCCGGACCGGACGCAGATTGATGTACTGATCGAACTCGCGCCGGAACAGTAGCAGCGAACCCCACAGCGAGACATGATCCGGCACCGCGTCGGGCCAGCCGACCGCGCCGAAATAAATCGCATCATGTCCGCCGATCAGCTCTTTCCAGTTGTCCGGCATCATCTTGCCGTGCTTGGCGTAGTAGTCGCAGCCGGCGAAGTCGAAGTGATCAAAGGCCAGGTCGATGCCGAATTTGCGTGCTGCGGCCTCGAGCACCCGGGTGCCCTCGGGCATCACTTCCTTGCCAATCCCGTCGCCGGGGATCACCGCGATTCTGTGCTTGCTCATCTCTTCTCCTGGACGGCGCCCCGGCCGGGCGCCTGAATGGGGGTTTGCGCGAGCAGACTGACCCGCGCGATCGAGGCCGACATACTACGCCAGTCAGAGGTGCGAGCCCGGTGCCAACGGCGCAACATCGCCCTCATTGTGGACGCCCCGAAGATTCTGCGCCGCGAAATGCCCAACTTGCCGAAAGTGGCCGATCATGGCATCAAGTGAACCCCCCGGGGCAACGCCCCAGCAATCCAACCGCGAAAGAGCCCCAAATGGCTGAAGTGATCACCCGCCGGGAAGGCGGCATCGGCACCGTCGTCTTCTCGAACCCTGCCAAGTACAACGCGCTGAACTACGACATGTGGAAGGCAATTCCGCGAGCCATCGAGGAATTCACCGCCGACCCTGAGGTGCGGGTGATCGTGCTCGAGGGTGATGGCGAGAAGGCCTTCGTGTCTGGCGCAGACATCTCGCAGTTCGAGAGCCAGCGCACCGAGAAGAACGCGCGCGACCAGTTCGGCGAGGCGGTCGAAGCCGGTTACCTGGCACCGGTGCGTTGTCCCAAGCCGGTGATCGCGAAAATCCGCGGCATCTGCATGGGTGGCGGGCTCGGCCTGGCGGCCGCCTGCGACCTGCGTATCTGCTCGACCGACGTGCGCTTCCGGATGCCGGCAGCCCGCCTCGGACTGGGCTACAACGCGACCGGCGTGCAGCGCTTCATGTCGATCCTGGGTGTACAGAACACCTACGACATCTTCTTTTCGGCCCGGATCTTCGGCGCCGAGGACGCACTGCGCATGGGCCTGGTTCTGAAGGCGGTGGCGCCCGAAGATCTCGACGCGGTGGTCGCCGAGTACGCGCAAAACATGGCGATCAACGCACCGTTGACGATGAAGGCGCTCAAGACAACGGTCAATACGCTGCTGCCGGACCATCGCCAGCGCGACCTCACTGCAGCCAACTCAGCGATCCAGGCCTGCTTTGACAGCGCCGACTACAAGGAAGGCGCAAAAGCGTTCATGGAAAAGCGCACACCGCGCTTCACCGGCGCCTGATCATGACCACGGCAAGCCCGGTGCTCCGCATCGGTTTCATCGGCGTCGGCGTAATGGGCGAGCCGATGTGCCGCAACCTCGCCCGAAAAACCGGGCTACCGGTGCTGGCGCTTGACCGCGACGATGCGCCACTGCAACGCCTAACGGCAGACGGCGTGGGTGTCGCGACCTCGGTCGCCGAGTTGGGCGCCGGCAGCGACCTGATTTTCCTGTCGCTTCCCTCCGGCGAGAGCGTCGACGCACTGTGCCGGGCACCCGATGGTCTGCTGGCCAGCGCGCGCGCCGGTCAGGT
>JALRBB010000104.1 GCA_023257915.1 Quisquiliibacterium sp.
TGCTTGGAAGTTTGGCATTCGCAAAATGCAAGATGGGTGGCGAGTGTTTCGGGTCGCCTGACGATCTAACGCATACTACACGTTTGCGTGTTGCAAGGGCAATCGTAAAGATCCGCAACCAACGTCGTAACGTATCTTGACTCGTTAATTTGGGTTCCAGAAATATATTCAACTCTAAGATTTTCGAGATAAGGATTTTCTTCAGTCCAATCGATCTCGGAATGATGAACAATGGTTATCCATTTGGCTCCCATTCGAGCTGCGCGATTCTTAATTAAATTCAAGGTTCCCGTAAAGCTCTGATTTGTACGCGCCTTGTATCTTTGAATGAATTGACAGCTGTTTAGGTGGGCGTAAAAAGCCGCCCCTACTATTACCCGATTGCTTGCGTCTGTTTCAGAAAACTCCCAAGATGGCGTTGGAAGAGTTCTGTCTTTTAGATTTTTTGAGGGCTTGGGCGCAGTCTGATATTCTGCCAACTCGATAGTTGAGCAAGCCCCCAACAGAAAAATCAACACAACAAAGACTATGTTCCGCATTTCTCAGCTCCAACAGAAACCTGTGATTTCACGGCGCCCCAAGCTTAGATTACAGGATCGATTGCGTTTTCAATTTCTGTAATCGATGTAATCTTGTAATACCGTAAAACGCCAATTGATGATGTGAGGCGTGGATTGTTCTAAAAAGTCTCTAACGCCCCTGTGTAGCTCCCCCCCATTCAAAGCACGCCTGGAAGACCGCTTAGCTCTGTTTTTTCTCAGATGAGGCTGTGCAGTCCCTGCAAAGAGCTTTGCAGACCTCCACCCCCACCCCCCTCCCTGTGGGGTTAGGCGCGTGGCGATAAGCTGCTTGTTGTCATCTCTGCTCCATTTCTGCTCCAATGAGCACTCAATTTTTTGCAGGATAGGAAGTCTAGAAAGTTTCTTCGTTACGTAGCACATTGATTTAGAGCGATATTTTCCAGCCGTCCAGGTCGCCCTGCTGACCATCTACGACATGTGCAAAGCCGCCGACCGCGGCATGGTCATTGACGGGGTGCGGCTGATGGAAAAGCACGGCGGCAAGAGCGGTAGCTTTATTGCCGGTGATTGAGTGCTCACTTCGCAGTGACTGACGAAGTCTGATTCGGAGCTTTTGTCCCATTTCCGTCCACCTGAGGAACAGAGATGGCGCTACAAGTCTTCGAGTGAGTGCATTCGGATGGCGCAACCGCAAAGATCGATCTGTGGCCTGAGCCAACGCATAAGCTTTGGTTTGCAACGCAATGTTTTTTGAATTTTCCGGCGACCCAGCAAACCATTAATTTCGCTCTGTCAGTCACCAACTCTATGGAAGGACTCATAGATGACGAGCGAAGTCAAAGCCCTCCGTTTCAATCGGGGGCGACCAGGTTCCTTTAGCGGTTTGCTGGAAAGCTTGAAGCAGCGAAACATGCAATGCGCTGCACAAATCGAACATATCAGCGACCGCATGCGGGTCACTGAGATCACGATGCGGATTTTGGATGACAGTGTTCGTCAAAGCGAAAGGTCGCCCGCGACGCTCGCTGCATCGGTCAGACGATCTGAATGACGCCGTGAAGCACATCCCGGACGTCCTTCAAATGATGCACAAACACCTTGCCGAGGCAGCAATGGGCGAGGAAAGCCGGCAGCGAAACGGCCGACACCTTGACACCGGTTCGGACTTCTAGATCACCGATCAGTCACACAAGGAATGGCCGAACCGAACCACGGCTGACGCGCATCCGGCGCAGCGTCGCACTAGGCCATTTGTCTTAGTCCTAGGACTTTTTTCCGATTTCATCGAAACACAGCGTCGACGATCATTCGGTCATGAAGTCGTCGACCGTTAAAACCGGTCGCTCGCGATCCCTGAATCTGGCTGATCGCCCGCTTACCCCGCTCGAGTCCTCCCTCGCGATGCGAAGTTCCCTGTTAGAGAAACGTGAGCAGGCTCGCGCTTCCCGGCTGCAATGGGAGTCCATGCAGGGCAGCAAGACTCGCCAGCGCCGGCGCGAAGAGTAGTTCCAGCCAAGCTTCCATTCCCGTGGCAAGATGCCACGCGGCCACCTGCATTTCCGTTGGACATGCCAGCCCACTACCCGTCGCTGCGGCGCTCGGATAGCATGTCACGCTTAGCATTACTGCCGCTGTGTTCCGCCCGCCTGGTTGGAATTCGCGCCGCATGAATGCTGGCAACGATCGACGCCCAACCTAGACAATCCGCCGTACTAGAACCCATGAATCCGCCCAGCAAGCTCGCTGCGCGCATGCCGCGCGGCTGGTTCGCGCTCGGACTGGTATTGCTGGCCATCGGTGCCGGCTACTGGTTCTGGCTGCGCCATGACGAAGCATCGAGCCGCCCAGAGTATCGAACTGCGATCATCACACGCGGCTCGCTGACCGCAAGCGTGTCGGCAACCGGCACGCTCAATCCGGTCACCTCGGTGCAGGTCGGCTCGCAGGTCTCCGGGCAGATTCGCGAGCTGCTGGCCGACTACAACTCGCCAGTTCGCCAGGGCCAGTTGATCGCGCGGATCGATCCGCAAACCTTTGAGGCGCGCGTCAACCAGGCGCAGGCCGATCTGGAAACTGCGCAGGCGCAAGTGCTCACCAATCAGGCGTCAATCAGCGCGGCCCGCGCTGCGTTGTCACGCGCAGAAGTCAATCATGCGGAAGCAAAGCGCGATCTGGATCGCAAGCGGCAGCTGCTCGAGCGTGCCTTCATCTCGTCAGCCGAACTCGACAAGGCGCAATCGGTCTTCAACGCCAGTTCCGAGGACGTCAAGGCTGCCCGAGCCCAGCTGCAAGTCACGCAGGCGCAGGCCGGCAGTGCGCAGGCCATCGTGCGCCAGCGTCAGGCGCAACTCGCACAGGCGCGCATTGACCTGGAGCGCACCGCGATCCGTGCACCGGTCGATGGCGTCGTGATCAAGCGCTCGGTCGATACCGGCCAGACCGTCGCGGCGACCCTGCAATCGCCGGAATTGTTTGTGATCGCGCGCGACCTGCGCGACATGCAGGTTGACGCCTCGGTTGATGAGGCTGAGATCGGCAAGATCCGCGAGGGCCAAAGCGCCAGCTTCACGGTCGACTCCTTCCCCGGGCGTCAATTCAGCGGCGAAGTGACCCAGGTGCGCAAATCGGCACTGACGGTGCAAAACGTCGTGACCTATGTGGTCGTGATTTCCGCCCGGAACCCCGATCTGGCCCTGGTTCCCGGCATGACGGCCAATGTGCGGATCGTTACCGAGACACGCAAGGATGTGCTCAAGGTGCCGAATGCGGCGCTGCGGTTTCGCCCCCCTGGTCATCGGGAACCGACCGCGGCGCAGGCGGGTCTGGCAACGCAAAACCAGCTTGCTTCCCAAGACCCTCAAGCGCTTGAAGCCCCGCAAGGCGCGGCCCGACTGCTGGAGCAACTGACCAGCTTGCTGTTGCCAGCGGCGCAGGCCCAATCGGGCAGCCCGCTCGCGCAAATGCGTGAACGCCTGGTGCGCGAGCTCGAGCTGTCGCAGACGCAGCAACAGCAACTCGACGCAATCCTCGCCGGGATGCGCGACAAGTTCATCGCCGCCCGTAATGCCCCGACCCTGGAACGCACGAAACTAAGCGAGCGCAATCGGGCTGAACTGCGTGAGCGCATCCAGGAAATTCTCGATCCCGCCCAGCGCGAACGCTACGCAGCCCTGATCGCGCAGACAGCGGGCAGGCAGGCGACGCGCGGACGGATCTTCGTGCTCGACGAGCA
>JALRBB010000123.1 GCA_023257915.1 Quisquiliibacterium sp.
CGGCCCGGGCGCGGTGCAGTGGATGACTGCTGGTCGCGGCATTGTGCACTCCGAGATGCCCGAGCAGGAGCAGGGCCTGATGGAAGGTTTTCAGCTCTGGCTGAACCTGCCGGGGCGCAACAAGATGACGGATCCGGCTTATCGCGATATCCCGGCCGAACAGATTCCCGAGTATGCATTGGCACCAGGTGTCACTGTGCGCGCGATCGCCGGAGATGTGCCAGGGCTTGCCGGTGCGGTGCGCCGGCCCGACACGGAACCCGTGTTCCTGGACATTCACCTGGCGCCCGATGCTGCCTGCGACTTACCGGTACCCGCGACGCACAATGCCTTTATCTATGTTTATCGAGGGGAACTCTCGGTAGGCGCTGGTGCCGGCATCGTGTCCGCCAGCCAGATGGCTCTGCTGCAATCCGGCACTGCAGCGACCCGTCTGATGATGCATGCCTCCCAGGCTGGTGCTCGCACGATTCTGGTCGCCGGCCGTCCGCTGAACGAACCGATCGCGCAGTACGGCCCGTTCGTGATGAATACCCGCGACGAGCTGATGCAGGCGGTGCATGACTTCCAGTCCGGTCGCTTTGGCTGAGCTTGCCGTCCGCTTGTAGCTTGCTCCTGAACGCGGGAGTGATACATTGGGTTGCTAAGTCCAACTAGAGGAGGCGCACCATGTATCGAAGCATTGTTCTGGCCACCGATGGTTCATCCTTGTCCAAAAAGGCGATGAAGGCCGCCCTCAGACTGGCGCGTGATTTCGAGGCCACCTTGCATGTGGTCACGGTTCAGCCGCCGTACACGATTCCGTTCGCCGGTGAAGTCGCCATCCCGGCGATGTATGACCGCAAGGAGTACGAGTCGGCTGCCAAAGAGGCTGCACTGAAGGTTCTCGACGAGGTGGCCGAGCAGGCGACCAAAATGGGCGTTAGCTGCAAGACTGTTTTTCGCATCGACGCGTCGCCGGCCAAGGCGATTATCGAAATCGCCAAGCGGCGCCGTGCCGATCTGATCGTGATGGCGATGCATCGGCGTCGCATGCTGACCACGATGCTGCTGGGCAGTGAGACCCACGAGGTGCTCTCCTCATGCAGCATTCCTGTGCTCGTGCATCGCTGATCGATCCGGGGTAGGATTGCGCGAATCTTGCGCAATCATTTCTGGAGACTCGCTGATCCATGGTGGTCTCTGCGTTACCAAGGCCTGACCCAGACTCCGAATTCACGGTGATGTGGGTGTCGGACAAGCGGTTGATGCCACCGCTTGAACCTCACAGAGGGCAAGCCACCAAGAGCCAGCCGTTCTTCGATTGGGTGACGACACGCACCTTGCGTAGCGCGGCGGACCTGCTGACGCGAGATCATTTCGATGCGATCCTGATTCAGCTGCCGTTCGCTGGCGAGGTGCAGGCGGTCGCTGAGCTAAAGGCTGGCAGCCCCGGTTTGCCGATCCTGGTGCTGCTGGAGTCTGGCGACTCCGAGCTTTCGCAGCAAGCCTACCGGCAGGGCGCCGATGCCGTGATGTTGCAAAGCGATCCTGCGCTGGATCGTCTGTTGCCCGAGTTCCTGGTGGCGGCGGCGCATCGCCGGCGCGCCGACGGGCACAGGCAGATGCAGTCGCAGGCGGTGCAGTCGACATCGACCCAGACCGAAATGTCTGAATTGCTGGAGGCGATGCCGCTGCCCAGTGTCGTGGTTGATTTGCAGGGGCAGGTTCTGCATGCCAATGGCGCTGCTCAGCGAGAGTTTCACACCGACGCGCAAGGCTTTGGGGCTGTGCGCCTGAAATCCCTGCCGGCACCAGGGGGCAGTGCCGAGCAAGTGATCGAGTTACCGGGCGGTTCGTTCACATGCCGACTCTTCGCTCGCGAGATATCCTGGCGTGGTACCCGGGCCTTGCTGCTGAACCTTCTCAATCTGGCCGGTATCCCGACCAAAAAAGAACTCGAGGAGCGCGAGCAGCGGGTGCGCGAATACGAGTTGCGCTTTTCCGGTCTGACCGAATTGGTCAAAGACGCGGTGGTTCTCTTTGACCGCAAGGGAAAGGCGATCTATCGCAGTCCACAATTCAACCGCCTTTACCCGGGTCCGGAGTCCACGCTGGCGCAGCCCCAGGATCTGCTGGAGCCCGACGACGGCGCCAAGCTCAGTGCCGAGATCGCCCGGATGCTGGAAGGCAAGTCCCGGCATCTGGTACGACTGGAGTCGCGCACAAAGCCCTTGCGTGGACGCCAGCGCTGGGTCGAAGTCGAACTGAGCGACTACGGCCTGGGCGGTGCAGGCATCGGCGCGGTGATGATGCTGCAACGCGACATCTCCGAGCTTCGCGAGACTCGGGATCACTATCAGCTGCTGGCTGAAAATCTCGATGACCTGGTTATCGTGACAACGCCCGATGGCACGGTGCTCTACGACAGTCCATCGATGATCCGGTTGTTCGGAGAGAGGCCGGGCCGCAATCTTTTAGTGCAGAGTGCCCTGATGCATCCGGACGATCGCGACAAAGTCGCGCTGGCGTTCCGTTCGGTCCTGAACGCGAAAGAAGCGGTTCGTGTGGATTTTCGGGGGCAAATGCCTGGCGGGGAGATCCGTTGGTTCGATGCGTCTCTGAGGATGATCGCGGATGAGAATGACCATGGTCGTATCTTGATCGTGCTGCGTGACATCACCGCGCGCAAGGCGCTCGAGGAGCAACTTGCCGCCAGCGAACGTCTGTTCCGGACCGTGATTGAGAACCATGGCGACCCGATCCAGGTGGTCGATTCGCGTGGGCACCTGGTTTACGCGTCTCCTGCCTATTACCGGTATTTCCAAACCCCACCGGAAACAGTGCTGGGCAAACCGGTCGGCGGCCATATTCATCCGGCGGATCGTGAACGACTGGCCGGGCTGATACGCCGCGGCTTAGCGGGCGAGGCGGTGGAATCCAAACATCGTCTCGTCTTGGCAGATGGATCGATCCGCTGGATCCATGGGCGGGGATATCCACTGTTCGATGCCAACGGCAAACCAGACGGTGGTGTCATCCTCAATACCGA
>JALRBB010000138.1 GCA_023257915.1 Quisquiliibacterium sp.
GCCGGTGACGATGACGTTGACCTTGTAGCGATGCAGGTCGACTTCGGTGCGTACCATCATGCCATCGATTTCGGAGGTCGACTCCGACGGTTTGCGAAAGTCGTCCACATGCTGGATCACGTCCGCGCGCGCTGCATCCAGAAAGGCAACCACTTCGGGCAGCTTAAGGTAGCGGTTACGCAATTCGACCGTGATTCGACCGACTGCAAACTCCACCACTTCCTCGTTCAGCGAATGGGTCGCCTCGGCGCGCTCATGCCGCCACTGCATCAAATCCCGGACCACCGCCTCGAGTTCGACCTCGTACTGGCGCATCTTGTCGGTGATGCGCTTTTGTTCGTCGATCTCGAGCTTGCCGAACTGCTCCTGCGTCATGATTTCACGTTCGGCGAGCGGTGCGAACGAAAATCCGGTCGGGGTGCGCAATAGCGCAATTCCATCCGCGGCAGCACGCTCGCCGATCGACTCGAAGCCTTTTTGCTGGCGCTCGTTAAATTCGGCTTCGATCTTGCCGAGTCGGTCGCGGTATTCGTCGGTGGAAAATGCGGCAGGAATGGCGTCGCGCAATTCGCTGACCCAGTGGTCCATGTCATCGCGCAGCTTTGGACCCCACCCAGGCGGCAGGCCAAGCGCCTGCGGGTGTCGCGGATCGGCGAAATTGTTCACGTAGCACCAGTCGCGCCGGACGGTCTGTTGCGCCGGGGCTTCTGCGAGCAGCCGCTCGACCAGCGTGCGCCTGCCCACGCCTGGCGGGCCGGAAACGAACAGGTTGTAGCCCTGCTGGCGGATTCCTATGCCAAAGTTGATTGCGTCGGTCGCGCGTTTTTGCCCAAGGATCACCGGGACGGCGTCCAACTCGGCGGTGGTGCGGAATTCGAACTGCGCCGGATCGCACCGGCGGCGCAGTCGCTCGGGCGGCAGTGCTTTGACTGGCATCGCAGATTCCTTTGTTTTTATTCTACTGCCGGGTTGCTGGACGACGCGCACGTCTGGTCCTGGCGAGCAAACGGGAAACGACGTAGCAACGCGTCCAAGTGAGCGCCAAGAGCGCCGGTCTGCGCCTCGGAAAATTCGTAATGCACCCGAACGATCGGACGCGAGATGCGAACCAGTCGCGCCAAATCGATCGGTGTGCCGACCGCGATCACATCGCAGGGGGTTGCCGCGATCGTCGCTTCGATATCGTCCAGGTCGTCTGCCGAGTAGCCGAGCGCGGGCAGCACCGGACCGAGATTCGGATATTGCGCGAGCACCCGGGCAAGTCGGGTTGGTGCATGCGGACGCGGATCGACCAGTTCGCCGCCGGCGGCGCGCACAGCCAGTGCCGCCGCTCCGATCGACATGCCGCCGTGGGTCAGTGTCGGGCCGTCTTCGATGGCGAGCACTCGCCGCCCATGCAGCTGTTCCGGATGGTCGGCGCTGATCTGTGAGCGTCCGTACAGCAGCTCGGCGCTTGGATTGACTGAGCGCGCAAGCTCGGCCGCGCGTTGAACATCGGTCGGGACGGCGGTATCGGTCTTGCTGACGATGATCACGTCAGCGCACCGCAGGACTGCCTCGCCCGGATGCCAGCCGCGCGCATGTTCCGGACGCCAGGCGTCCACCATCACCAGGTGAAGGTCAGGGCGCACAAACGGGAAATCATTGTTGCCACCGTCGCAGATGATCATGTCAGCCTCGCGTTGCGCTGCCTGCAGGACCTGCGCGTAGTCGACGCCGGCAAAGACCAGGTTGCCGGCCGCCAGGTGCGCCTCGTACTCCTCGCGCTCTTCAGCGGTGCATTGCGCCGCGTCCAGGTCGGCGGCACTTGCAAAGCGCTGCACGCGCTGGCGAACCAGGTCGCCATAGGGCATCGGATGCCGGATCACTGCAATGCGCCGCCCCCGGCTGCGCAACTCGCGACCCAGCCAGCGCGACAGCGGCGACTTGCCGCAACCGGTGCGAACCGCCGAGACCGCGACCACAGGCACCCGGGCGGCAAGCATCGTGCGCGCCGGGCCCGGCAGCGTGAACTGGCAGCCCAGCGCCAGGCATTGTTCGGCAAGCGTCATGACTTCGAGCTGGCTGACGTCGCTGTAGGCGAACACCACCTCGTCGACCGCTTCGCCGCGCACCAGAGCATCCAGCTCGCTCTGCGGATGGATTGCGATGCCCTCGGGATACAGCGCGCCGGCCAGTGCGGCCGGGTAGCGGCGATCGTCGATATGTGGAATCTGCGCTGCGGTGAAACCGACGACTCGCACCGCCGGATCGTCCCGATACAGCGTATTGAAGACATGAAAGTCGCGACCGGCGGCACCGAGAATCAGCACTCGGCGGGGTGCCGGCACACCAGTGCGAGCCGCATCGTGCGGATCGGTGTGAGCCTGGTCGAGCGCATCGTTGCGATCTGACATTGGCTTGGGCGCTGCCTGGGGCCGGCCGTGCAGCCGGCGAACGGCATGCTTTGCTGTGATAATGCACTCATCATGACAGACTCAATCGACAAACTGCTCAACTACCACCTTGAAACCGGTCGCTATCCGGGGGCGGTGGTGCATATCGAACGTGATGGCGCGGTGCTCAAGCATGCGAGCGTCGGAAGGTTACGAGGCGACGGCGATGCGCCGATGCGCGAGGACGCGATCTTCCGAATCGCGTCTCTGACAAAGCCGCTGGTGACCACCGCCGCGATGCAGCTGAACGAAGCCGGTCAGCTCGAGCTCGACGCGCCAGTGCATCGCTACCTGCCGGAGCTGGCCGACTTGCACATGCCCGGGGGCGCGGCACCGCGCAGGCAACCGAGCGTGCGGGACCTGATGCGGCACAGCTCAGGGTTTGCCTACCTCAATGAATACCGCGACGCTGCGTCCCGGGAGATTGCCATGCGGGTCGGGCTCGACATGCGTCTGGCCACGATGACTCGAGAGCAGGTGCTGCAGGCGCTCGCCGCGTTGCCGCTGGGCTGCGAACCGGGACATGGCTTTCGGTACGGCTTTTCTACCGATGTGCTCGGGCTCGTGATCGAACGCGTCACCAGCCGGAATCTTGGCGATGTGCTGCACGAGCGAATCTTTGCGCCGCTGGGCATGCATGACACCGGGTTTGCTTTGCCCGCGCAGGCGCGCGCGCGAATGGCGGGCGCGTATCCCGATGACGCCGGGTTCTTTGCCTTTACCGGCAAGTTCGACGAAGGTGCGACCAAGGGCGATGCGATCCAGAGCGGTGGCGGTGGCCTGGTGTCCACGCTGCCAGATTACCTGCGCTTTGCGCGGACGCTGGTCGGAGGCGGTGCGCTGGGCGCCGTGCGCATCCTGAGCGAAGACAGTCTGGCGGAAATGACGCGTGATCAGCTCGGCGAGGCAGTCGACGGTCCCACCAATCTGACCGGCCCGGGCTTCGGGTTCGGCCTGGGTTTTGCCGTGCGCCACGACTTTGGCGTGTCCGCGTTTCCGACTTTTCCGGGCGAGATCACCTGGTCGGGAATCTGCGGCCCTGTGATGTACGTGCATCCGCGCGAGCGCACGATCGCGCTCTCGTTCAACTGCAATATGGCGACCCGGATCCTGGCGCGAATGGAGTTTCGTCGCGCCGCCCAGCCGCTGTTCGATTCTGCTGCCTGACCGGTTCGGGGAAAGATTCACAAGATGGCTCAATACGTTTACACGATGAACCGGGTGGGCAAGATCGTCCCCCCGAAGCGCACGATCCTCAAGGACATCTCACTGTCCTTTTTTCCCGGTGCCAAGATCGGTGTGCTCGGTCTGAACGGTTCGGGAAAGTCCACGCTGCTCAAGATCATGGCTGGCGAGGACAAGGACATCGAGGGCGACGCGGTTCCGATGCCCGGGCTGTCGGTCGGTTTCCTGCCTCAGGAGCCGCGACTGGATCCCCAGCAGACAGTACGCGAGGCAGTTGAGGAAGGTCTGGGCGAGGTCGTCAACGCCCAAAAGAAGCTCGATGAAATCTACGCGGCTTACGCCGAGCCGGATGCTGACTTCGATGCGCTGGCGGCCGAGCAGGCCAAGTATGAGGCGATCCTGGCCACCAGCGGATCGGACGTCGAGCATCAGCTCGACATTGCCGCCGACGCGCTCCGCCTGCCGCCCTGGGAAGCCAAGATCGAGACGCTGTCTGGCGGAGAGAAGCGTCGCGTCGCGCTATGCCGGTTGCTGCTGTCCAAGCCCGACATGCTGTTGCTTGACGAGCCGACCAATCACCTCGATGCGGAAAGTGTCGACTGGCTCGAGCAGTTCCTGTCGAAGTTTCCCGGCACCGTGGTCGCGGTCACGCACGACCGTTACTTTCTGGACAACGCCGCCGAGTGGATCCTCGAACTTGATCGCGGCTACGGCATCCCCTGGAAGGGAAATTACAGCTCCTGGCTCGAGCAAAAGGAGCAGCGCCTTGAGCAGGAGTCGCGCCAGGAAGACGCCCGCATGAAGGCGATGAAGAAAGAACTGGAGTGGGTCCGTCAAAACCCGAAGGGACGTCAGGCCAAGAGCAAGGCGCGGATGACCCGGTTCGAGGAATTGTCGTCGTACGAGTACCAGAAGCGTAACGAGACCCAGGAGATCTTCATCCCGGTTGCCGAGCGCCTGGGTAACGAAGTCATCGAGTTCAATAATGTCAGCAAGGGCTACGGCGACAGGCTGCTGATCGACAACCTGAGTTTCAAGGTGCCGCCTGGCGCGATCGTTGGCATCATTGGTCCGAACGGCGCTGGCAAGTCCACCATCTTCCGGATGATTACCGGCCGCGAACAGCCGGATTCCGGCGAGGTCAAGATCGGCCCGACGGTGCAGGTTGCGTATGTCGATCAGTCTCGCGATGCGCTGCAAAACGACAAGAACGTCTGGGAGGCGATTTCCGGTGGCGCCGACATCCTGACCGTTGGGCGGTTCGAGATGCAGTCGCGGGCCTATGTAGGACGCTTCAACTTCAAGGGATCAGACCAGCAAAAGCTGGTCGGCAATCTATCGGGCGGCGAGCGCGGTCGACTGCATCTGGCGGAAACCTTGCTGGCCGGTGGCAATGTGCTGCTGCTCGACGAGCCGTCGAACGATCTGGATGTTGAGACGCTGCGTGCGCTCGAAGATGCATTGCTCGAGTTTGCCGGTTCCGTGCTGGTGATCTCGCATGATCGCTGGTTTTTAGATCGTATCGCCACGCATATTCTCGCTGCCGAGGGTGAGTCGCAATGGACTTTTTTCAGTGGTAACTATCAGGAATACGAAGCCGACAAGAAAAAACGTT
>JALRBB010000196.1 GCA_023257915.1 Quisquiliibacterium sp.
GCCCGGCGTCGCCGGCAGCGGCGGGCGCAGCCGGTAGTGGCCCTTGCAGAACCAGACGTCAGCCGGATTGATCGGGAACGCGAGCACGTCGAACACCACCTCGCCAGGCCCGGGCGCGCCAACATCGTCGACCTCGGCGCAGCGTGCAACGGACTCGGGTGCGCCATAGGCGTCCAGCAAGATCTTTTTCATTCCAGGCCCTTTTGTTGTCGCGTAACGATACCCGCCGCCCTGGCGACGCGGTAGTCTCGCGATCCGGGCACATTTCGCCGATCGGCAAGCCCGCCCCACAACCGACTACGGATGCCCACCGCCATGCTCAAGTTCTACTACAACCTCGCCCCGAACCCGATGAAGGTCGCCCTGCTGCTCGAGGAGCTGGGCATGCCGTACGAGCCAATCCCAGTCGACACCCGCCTTGGCGAGCAGTTCAAGCCGGAGTTCCTGGCGATCAACCCGAACGCCAAACTGCCGGCGATCGCTGACGGCGACGCGATCGTGTTCGATAGCAACGCGATCCTGCTGTACCTGGCCGAGAAGGCTGGCCGTTTTGTGCCGATGCAGCCGGGTACTGCGGCGCGCGGCCAGATGCTGTCCTGGCTGATGTTCATTGCCAGCGGCATCGGTCCGTACTCGGGTCAGTCGGTGCACTTCCGGCACTACGCGCCGGAGCCGAAAGAATACGCACTGAACCGCTATGACTTCGAGGCGCATCGACACTGGAAGATCCTGGAAGACCGGCTGGCCACCAATCGCTATCTGCTCGGCGACGACTACGGCATCTGCGACATGGCGTTCTGGGGATGGGCGCGCCTGATGGCCTATGTGCTCGGCGGCGAGCAGCACTGGGCGCAGTATCCGAACGTCAAACGTCTGCTCGACGAGATCAGCGCCCGGCCAGCGGCTGCACGGGTCGAGCAGCTACGCAAGACCCATGCGTTCAAGACCGAGATGGACGCCGAGGCGCTGCGCAACATGTTTCCGCAGAACGAGCGTCTGAGCAAAGGCTAAAGCCGACCTGCGCGCAAGCGACTGACCCGGCGATGCTGCTGCTCAAGCTCGCGGCGGTGCCCGCGGTGATCTGGCTCGCGAGTTGGGCGGGCCGGCGCTGGGGGCATCGCGCCTCCGGGCTGATCAGCGGGCTGCCGGTGATCTCCGGCCCGATCCTGTTGTTCGTCGCGCTCGATGCGCCGGCGCAGTTCTCGGCCGAGACCAGCTGGACCACGATGAGCGCCTCCCCGGCGGTCGCGATGCACTGCCTGGCCTATGCCTGGATTGCGCAGCGTCCGTTTGGCGGACGCTGGCATCCGCTGCTGGCGCTGCTCGGTGCCTGGTGCGCCTACGTGGGTAGCGCGACCGTGCTGTCGGCGCTGGTGATTCGCGGCCCGCTGGGCGCACTGCTCAGCATCGGACTGATGCTGGCCGCTACCGCGCTGATGCCCACGGTGCGCACCCCGGTTGCGATTCCGCGCATCCCGGCCTCGGAGATCCTGATCCGGATGCTGGCGGCGCTGATTATCGCCACGATTGTCACGCTTGGCGCGCAGACGCTTGGCACCCGTATTAGCGGCATCCTGCTCGCGTTTCCGATTACCGCATCGGTGTTACCGCTGTTCACGCTGACGCTGTATGGCGCGCAGGCCACCGCGCGACTGCTGGCCGGCTTCGTGACCGGCCTGGTCGGGTTCGCGCTGTACTTCTACGTGTTCGCCGAGTTGGTCGTTCCAACCGGCATCGCGATCGCCGCGCTGGTCGGCGCGGCGGCCAGTGTTGCGGTGGTGCGCCTGGTTGCCGAGTTCCAGGCGCGCCGGGCACAGCATCGCGCGCGCTAGCACGCAGCGTCCACGCAGCCTCACCGAAAATCGCCACGACACCCGATGCCCGTCGCCTCCGACATTGAACGCTTGCGCAGTGGTCCGGTGCTGTCGACACTACTGCGCCTGTCGGGTCCGACGATGCTCGCCATGGTCATGATGGTGCTGGTCGGCATCACCGAGACCTTTTTCGTCGGTCGCCTGGGCACCACGCCGTTGGCGGCAATCGCGCTGGTGTTCCCGTTCTCGATCCTGACCGGCATGATGTCGGCCGGTGCGATGGGCGGTGGCGTGTCATCGGCGATTGCCCGGGCGCTGGGCGCCGGTGATGCGAGCCGCGCACACGCACTGGCGATGCACTCGATGCTGATCGGACTGGGCGCGGGCCTCGCGTACTCGCTGTTCTTCGTGCTGCTCGGGCCCGTGTTTTACCGCCTGCTCGGGGCGCATGACGCGGTGCTCGACGAGGCGATCGCGTTTTCGACGGTGCTATTTAGCGGCGCGGTACTGGTCTGGGTCAGCAACACAATGGCCTCGGTGATTCGCGGCACCGGCAATATGCGGGTGCCCTCGATTGGCATGTTTGCGGGTGCCGGGCTGCAGATGGTGCTGAGTGGCGGGCTGTCACTTGGATTCGGGCCGATTCCCTCGCTGGGCATGCCGGGCATTGCGATCGGCCAGATCCTGGCCACCGCCAGCACGGTGGTGTTCTTTGGCTGGTACCTGACCCGCGGCCAGGGCCGGCT
>JALRBB010000208.1 GCA_023257915.1 Quisquiliibacterium sp.
CTTGACGAATAACACCATCAAGTTTTGCAACTTCAGCAGCATTTGTTGATATTGTTGTGTTAGTAGCATTCAACATTGTTTGGAATGGTGACAATTGTGCAGCAGCACCAGCAATAGCACCGGCAGCGCCGGCCCGCCCGCCATTGCGCCGATTGACAGCGCGACGCAGGCCGACAGCAATTGAATTGCAGTAATCGCCCGGTGCCGCCCGAACCGGATCGACAACTCATTGCCCAGAATGCTCGCCGGCATCGCGAGCACCGTGACCAGCACGCTAACCGTGATCGGATCAAACACTGCATTGCCGGCGTTGCTGGCCACCATGTAGGTCCAGAAGGCAACGATCCAGGTGCGCATACCGTTCAATTCGAAACAGTGCGCGCCGTACCCCAGGATGTAGCCCAACGCCGGCCTGTTGCGCAGCACTGGCCGGAAATCAAGCAGCTTGCCTTGCACTTGCGGCGCAGCGACAGCTTGCATACGCCAGGCTGCAATCAACATCGGCAGCGGCCCGAAAGCGGTCAGCATAAAGGCGGCACGCCAGCCGAGACCGTCGGCGACCAGTTGCGACACCAGAAACGACAGACCCACGCCAAACGAATAACTGGAGGTGTAGAACGTGACGCTGCGCGACATGTCACCGGGCTCAAGCCGGTCGGTCAGTGCCTTCAATCCGGGCATGTAGGCGCCAGCGAAGCCGACGCCAGCCAGGCCCCAGATCAGGCAGGCCGACCACAGACCCTGCGCGAACAGACCGAACGCAAAGGTGGCCAGCGCACTGGCCAGCGAACCGACAAACAGGATTCCACGCGCATCCATCCGGTCGGTCAGTGCGCTAAGGACCGGCACCGCGAGCATGTAGCCCGCCATGTAGGCGCTAGCCATCAGGCCAGCCTGGGCATTGCTCAATCCCCACTGCGGCATCAGATGGGTGACCATGATCGCCGGCACGACGACATGCGGCAGCAGGTTTCCGACCTGTCCGAGACACATCCAGATGACCAGTGCGCGCGCTCGCATCCGCGCAGGATAGCCGGTGTTTGCATCGCGGCGAAGTCCGCCACAAGCAATTGCCGGCTACAACAGACGCTTTGCTGGCACCCATGCAATGACTGTCCGCATAATCTGGTCCAACACCCTCGACATGGAAGCTGCCGCCGATGGCCATCGACCCCCAATTGCTGCCGATTCGCGACTGGATCGACGCTGCGAAGCGCATTGTTGTGCTGACCGGTGCCGGCATCTCCACGGACTCCGGTATTCCGGACTTTCGCGGCCCGCAAGGCGTCTGGACGCGCAATCCGCAGGCCGAGAAACAATCAACGATCCAGAACTACCTGGCCGATCCGCAGGTGCGACGAGCCGCCTGGCAGGGACGACTGGATCATCCGGCCTGGAGTGCCCGCCCGAACTCCGGACACCTGGCGATCGTGCACCTGGAGCGGCGCGGGAAATTGCACGCGCTGATCACGCAGAACATCGACGAGTTACACCAGATTGCCGGCAACTCCCCCGACAAGGTCATCGAGGTACATGGCACGATCCGGCGCACGATGTGCTGGTCCTGCGGTGAACGGCGTCCGATGGAGCAGACGCTGCAACGGCTGCATGAGGGCGAACAGGATCCGCACTGCCTGACCTGTGGCGGCATCCTCAAGAGTGACACGATCTCGTTCGGGCAGGCGCTGGTGCCGCAGGTCATCGATCGCGCGATGCGTGCCGCAGCGCAGGCCGATCTGATGCTCGCCATCGGATCCACCCTGCAGGTCTACCCGGTGGCCGGTGCGGTGCCGCTGGCCCGCGAGTCCGGAGCCAAGCTGGTCATCGTCAACGCGCAGCCGACCGCATTCGACGATATCGCCGACGCGGTGATCAATGGCTCGATCGGCGAGGTGCTGCCGCAGATCTGCGGCGACTGAGCAAATAGACCCGATCAAGCCTTGGCCCGGGGTAGCAATCCGAGCGTCAACGCGGTTCCTGTCAGCACGATTGCGCAGCCAACCAGCATCCGCAGGGTGATTGGTTCACCAAGATAGACCGCTGCGCTGGCCATCGCCACAATCGGGTTCAAAAAAGTGACCGAAGTCGCGCGCACTGCGCCGACTTGTGCGAGCAGGCGGAAATACAGCACGAACCCGAGACCGGATGCCGCAATGCCCAGAAACAGAACTTCCAACCAGGCGCGGGTCGGTGGCATCTGGACCGGCCAGGTCGCAACGGCGATCGGCAGCAACACTGCGGCTGCGATGCCGATGCTGCCAGCCGCGCTGACGATCGGATCGATGCCCTGCATCTTCACCCGCGCGTAATTCGAGGACACACCCCAAAGCGCTGTGACCAGCAGGGTGACGAGCACTGCAAGGCCGGCATCTTCGCGGATCCCGACCTTGTCCCAGACCAGCAACACGACACCGGCAAAGCCGATCGCAAGCCCCAGCGCCCGCCGTGGCCCGATCACTTCGCCAAGCCAGATGCGAGCGACCAGCGCGGCGAACAGCGGCGCTGCCGACTGCAGGATCGCGAGCATGCCGGCCGAGATCGACAGCGCAGCAAACCCGAGCCCGAGAAACGGCAGCGCGGTGAATGCAACACCCATCACCGCAAGCTGTCGCCAGTGCAGCAACAAAGGCCGCAGACCGGTGCGCCAGATCATCAAAGGCAGCAGCACCAGCGCACTGCCAAGCAGCATGCGCAAAAATGCCATTGGCGCGGCACCGAAGGCGGGCGCCGATGCGCGCATGAACAGATAGGCGCCTCCCCAGACCAGGGCCAGTGCCAGCAGCTGCGCGACCTGGGTCGGTCGCATGCTCAGCGCTTTTCCCCGCCCTTGCCCATGAATGCCGCGATCCGATCCTGCATGTCGGACCCACGCCCCTCAGTACGATGGATCTCGTGCGAAAGTCCCGCAGCAAGCGTCATGCCTTCGGTCTGACGCAGCAGCCGCTTGTTCGCGCGGTGGCTGAACCAGGAGTTCGCCAGCATCATGGCGGTGAGCTTGTGGAGCTCGGCCTCGAAGTTCTCGTCGGCCACGCACAGGTTGGCCAGGCCGATCGCGGCTGCCTCGGCGCCGCTGAAGTTGCGCGACGTGAACATCATCTCGGCGGCCTTGGCCACGCCCACGCGGCGCGGCAGGCGCTGGCTCATTCCCCAGCGCGGCGTCAGCGACCAGCGCGAATGCGTGTCGGCAAAGCGTGCCGATTCGGCAGCCACGATCAGATCGCCCGCGAGCGCGAGTTCCAGCCCGCCGGTGTAGCAGTGCCCATGCACCGCGCTGATCACCGGCTGCGGCAGATTGGCCAGCATTTCGATTGTGTCGGCCTGGAAGCTCGGCGTTGGCGGCTCCACGCCGCGGGCAATGTCGGCCAGGTCATTGCCGGCGGAAAAGCACTTGCCGGCACCGCGCACCAACACCACGCCGATGCTGTCAGTCTGCGCGGCGATTGCCTGCACATGCTCGCGCAGCTCGGAGAACAAGGCCACTGTTAGCGCATTGAGCTTGTCGGGACGGTTCAATGTCAGCGTGGCCAGACCGTCGCGGTCGCTGCGAATCACGAGTTCGGACATCGGAGACTCCTGCGGTGATCGGGTCGAAACGCTATGCTTCGACTCGCGTTGCATCATTCGATGCAATGGTACGCATGTCCAGATGCAGCCAGACCCCCAAGACACGATCGAATTCCACAATCGGATCCGGAGCCAACTCAACGGATTCGAGCGCGCGCAGCCGCATCAGAGCGCCGATGCGCTCAAACCTGCTGCCGTGACGATCGCGCTGCTTGGCAGCGCACGCGAGCCGGCGTTTTTGCTGACCCGGCGCGCGTCGCATCTGCGCGCCCACGGCGGGCAGTGGGCGTTGCCCGGCGGCCGGCAAGACCCGGGCGAGTACGCGGTTCAGACCGCCTTGCGCGAACTCGACGAAGAGCTCGGCCTGCGCCTGGACGAGCACAGCGTCCTGGGCACGCTGGATGACTATCCGACCCGCTCGGGATATCTGATCACGCCAGTCGTGGTCTGGGCCGGCATCCAGCCGCGGCTGGAACCCAATCCGGACGAAGTCGACTCGGTCCACGAAGTGCCAATCGCCCAGATCGCGGCTGCCGATGCGGTGGATTTCACCCGCATCCCGGAAAGCGATCGGCCGGTCATCCGGATCCGCATCATGGACAACCTGGTGCATGCGCCGACCGCGGCGATCCTGTACCAGTTCCGAGAACTGCTGGCCGGGCGCATCACGCGCGTCGCGCAACTGGAACAACCGCGCTTTGCCTGGCGATAAGACAAACGCCCGGCGATGCGAACCGCGGAGCGGGCAAGCCCGCAAGCAGCTGTGCGACGCTTGCGGTAATCTGCCCGCGATGGGTACGCAAAGGGTACGCGAGGGTACGCAGTGGGCCCGCCATGGGTCCGCCAAGGGTTCGGACACTCGGTCAGTCAATCCACCAACCAATCCGTGAACGATCAAGCCATGGAACAACGAATTCGCGTGACGATCACAGACGGCGTCGCCGACGTGCGACTGTCCCGCCCGGACAAGATGAACGCGCTCGACCAGGCGATGTTCGACGCGCTGGTGCAGACCGGTCAGTCGCTGATCGAGGATCGCTCGCTGCGCGCAGTGGTGCTCTCCGGCGAGGGCCGCGCGTTTTGTGCGGGCCTAGACATGGGCAGGTTTCAGTCGATGGCGCCGGCCGCCGCGGATGACGCCAGCGCCCGCCAGGCCACCGAATGGCGGCTTGGCCGACGCACGCACGGTCTGAGCAATGCCTCGCAGTACGCGGTGATGGTCTGGCGCGACATCCCGGTGCCGGTGATCGCTGCAGTGCATGGGGCCGCCCTTGGTGGCGGTTTTCAGGTCGCGCTGGGAGCCGACATCCGCTTCGTCGCCCCTGACACGAAGATGTCGGTGATGGAGATCAAGTGGGGGCTGGTACCCGACATGGGCGGAGTCGAGCTGATGCGCCATCTTGCGCGCGGCGATCTGATTCGCGAGCTCACCTATACCGGCCGAGTGTTCAGCGGTACTGAGGCGCATGCGATGGGTTTCGCAACCCACGTCTGCGACGACCCCTACGTGCGCGCGATGGCACTAGCCCGCGAGATTGCCGGCAAAAGCCCGCATGCCGTCCGCGCCGGCAAGCGATTGATGGCATTGGCCGACACTGCGGATGCAGCGACCATCCTGCAGGCAGAATCCGACGAGC
>JALRBB010000406.1 GCA_023257915.1 Quisquiliibacterium sp.
ATAGCCGATTTTTCGGCAGGCGTCCGCGCAGCGAGATCCGATTCGCTCGATCAGCTTGCGCGAGATTCCCGGGGCGGGAGCTTCCTCGATGATCTTTTGGTGGCGCCGCTGCATCGAGCAGTCGCGCTCGCCCAGATAGACCGCGTTCCTGTGCTCGTCAGCAAGCACCTGAATCTCGATATGGCGCGGGTTCTCGAGGAACTTTTCCATGTAGACCGATGAATTGCCGAAGGCGGCTCCTGCTTCGGTGCGGGTCATCGTGACCGCGTTGAGCAGTGCGGCCTCGGTGTGCACGACCCGCATGCCGCGTCCGCCGCCTCCGCCGGCGGCCTTGATGATGACCGGATAGCCGATCGAGCGAGCGATCCGGACAATTTCCTTCGGGTCGTCCGGCAAGGCGCCTTCCGATCCCGGGACGACCGGAACCCCGGCCTTTTTCATCGCGTCCTTGGCCGACACCTTGTCGCCCATCAAGCGGATCGAGTCGGGCCGTGGGCCGATGAACACAAAGCCGCTTTTTTCCACGCTCTCGGCGAAGTCCGCGTTTTCCGACAGAAAGCCGTAACCGGGATGGATCGCTTCGGCATCGGTCACCTCGGCCGCGCTGATGATCGCCGGGATGTTCAGATAGCTTTCACGCGACGATGCCGGGCCGATGCAGACGGATTCGTCGGCCAGTTTGACGTATTTGGCCTCGGTGTCGGCCTCAGAGTGCACGACGACCGTCTTGATGCCCATTTCGCGACAGGCACGCTGAATCCGCAGGGCGATCTCGCCGCGATTGGCGATCAGGATTTTTTCGAACATCGGCAGGTCCGGGTCATTCAATGATGAACAGCGGTTGGCCGTATTCGACCGGTTGGCCGTTCTCGACCAGGATCACCTTGATCGTGCCGGTTTTATCAGCGTCGATTTCGTTGAGCAGTTTCATGGCCTCGATCAGGCACAGCGTATCGCCTTCCGTGACGCTGCTGCCGACCTTGACGAAGGGTTCGGCGCCAGGCTGTGCCGACCGGTAAAACGTGCCCACCATCGGTGATTTGACTGCGTGGCCGGCGATTTCGGGCGCAGACTCCGGCTCGGGCGTCGTAACCGCGGCCGCCTGGGCCGCGACCGGCGCCGGTGCGGGCGCAGAATAGGCTGGCTGCGTTGGGGGGGCGTAGGCCACGCCACCGGCTCCGGCCCCCTTGACGATGCGCACCTTGCCGTCGCCTTCGGTGATTTCGAGTTCGCAGATTCCTGATTCGGAAACCAGGTCGATCAGAGTTTTCAGTTTGCGCAGATCCATGTCGGCTCCGTCAGCTGTGTTGCGACTGCTTGCGCAGTTGTGCGATCGCATGCATCAGTGCGTAGCGATATCCGTCTGCTCCGAAGCCGGCGATCACGGCGACTGCCTTGTCGGAGAAATACGAGTGATGTCGGAACGACTCGCGCGCATGCACGTTGGAAAGATGCGTTTCGATGAAGGGCAGATCGACCGCTGACAGCGCATCGCGAATCGCGACGCTGGTGTGCGTGAATGCTGCCGGATTGATAACGATGAAGCCGACGCCGGCCTTGCGAGCCTGTTGAATATGGTCGACGATTGCGCCTTCGTGGTTCGACTGGAAGGTCTCGACGCGGGCACCTTCGTGTTCCCCCAGGGCGATCAGGCCCTGGTTGATGTCGGCCAGTGTGCTTGCGCCGTAGATGCCGGGCTCGCGGGTGCCAAGCATGTTCAGATTCGGGCCGTGGATCACCCAGATCAGCATTCGGGACGTCCTTGTTCTAGCCGATTAACGGCAGTAAGGCGATTTTACGCCAAAATCGCGGGACTTTGTCTTGTTTTGGTCGACAATCCCGAAACTGTCAATGTGAAACCCGACTTGCGTAGCCGCCCCGGCCACTCGCCGGTGGTCGGTTGGCGACGATGCGCGCGCTCAACCGGATCGGTTGTTGATCAGCGCATCGACCTGCGAGCGCAGTTCTGACAGTCGTATGCGCCCAAGCTTGCGGTGCGCGATTCTTCCCTGCTGGTCGATAACGGTCGTGAAGGGCAGTGCGCCGACCTCGTTGCCGAACCGTTTGGACAGTTCGGAGCCACCCATTCCAGCCACCAACAAAGGATAGGGCATCGGCCTGTTTTCAGCAAATTGGCGGATGTTCGACGGTGTATCGATGCCGATACCGATTACGGTGCCATTGCGAGGCGAGATTTCGTGGTGAAGTTCGGCGAGCTCCGGCATTTCCTGGATGCAGGGTGGACACCAGGTCGCCCAGAAGTTCAGCACCACGGTCTTGCCTCGTAGCTGTGCCAGTGCGAATTCCTCGCCGGCATGGTCGGGCAGATTCAGCGCATACAGCAAACTGCTGGCATCCGGGCTGGATGGCCCGGGTTCAAGCCTGTGCCAGGCGACCCAGGCGCCCAGGGCTGCGAATCCAGCAGCGACTGAACCTGCAATCAACATGCGCCTTTTTGGCATCATCATCGCGTTTCCTGCATCCTGGCTTGGAGCGCATCATGGTCACCACGCTGCGCGCCCCGGGGCCCTGCCTTTAATGCGCCGCGCAGATCGTCGTAGTCATACAAGGACAGTAGTACCGCCTCGCCCTGCCATTCGAAGATCAGCGCCTCAACGTCGTCTCGTCCATGAAAGTGCTCGATCGTGTCAACATCGAACGCGATCTTGCGGTCAAGAAGCCAGTATTCGACTTCTTTTGGATTGTCGTGAAAGAGCTGCAGGTGCACCGGGGCGTGCTCTGCGGCAATGCCCTTCCAGGCGGCACCGGTAACAAAAGGCCGGAACTGTTCGAGTTTGTCCATCAGATCGAGTGCGACACGTCGCAGCCGCTGCACCCTGGCCGGATGCTCGTCGTCGAACAGCTCCAGATGTTCCCGCAGGGCCTCGTCGACCTCGTCGTTGTCCGGGATGGCGCCACGCGGCGCGCGATTGCCGAACAATTCGCGGGCGGCGCGTGCCTTGGCGCTGCGATAGTCAAGGCCCGCGTCCGCGATCAGGCGGGCAGCGATCGCGGCGACCTCCTGCCGGTCATGTTCACCAGCGAAATTCATGGCGCGCAGTGTAGCCGATCGGGTGTCGCCACCCGATTCGCCGGGCGAGCGGCGCTTGCGCTTACAATCCGCGTGCCCGGGCGGTGCAGCCCGGCAGGTTTGAGACGATGCATATCCATATTCTGGGAATCTGCGGCACGTTCATGGG
>JALRBB010000422.1 GCA_023257915.1 Quisquiliibacterium sp.
GGTACGCCAGCCACGCCCGTCGATGACCGGCTCGTTGGCCAGCACCGTCTGATCGACCGGGTCCCAGTTGACGACCTGGGTCTTGCGATAGGCGATGCCTCGCTCGAGCATCTTCAGGAACAGCCACTGGTTCCACTTGTAGTACTTCGGATCGCAGGCTGCGACTTCGCGGCTCCAGTCGATTGCGAGTCCCATCGCTTGCATTTGCTTCTTCATGTAGGCGATGTTCTCGTAGGTCCACTTGGCCGGAGCCACCGCATTTTTCATCGCGGCGTTCTCGGCAGGCAGACCGAACGCATCCCATCCCATCGGCATCAACACGTTGTAGCCCTGCATGCGCAGATGCCGGTACATCACGTCGTTGATCGTGTAGTTGCGCACATGACCCATGTGCAGCTTGCCCGACGGATAGGGCAGCATTGAGCAGGCGTAGAACTTGCCTTTCGGAAAGCGCGGATCGTGTTCGATCGCGCGATACGCATCGATGTCGGACCAATGCTGCTGGGCGGCGGTCTCTACCGCGCGCGCGTCGTATTTGTCTTGCATGTTCGCGCGGCCCGGTTGGGCGGGCCGCTCCTGGACAGGGGAGATTGGGCTAAACCCTCGATTTTACAGCGCGGCTGTGGCGATCGCGGCCACCTTGACGCCCTCGGCGGCCAGCTCTGCGCGAATCCGACGGGCGAAGGCGACCGCCCCTGGTTGATCGCCATGAACGCACAGGGTATCGGCCCTGACCGGGACGTCCTTGCCGCTGACCGAGCGCACGACGCCTTCGAGCACCATGCGTTTGACCTGGGTGACCGAGACTTCCACATCCTCGATCATTGCGCCGGGTTGTGCGCGCGGCGTCAGGCTGCCGTCGTCCTGGTAGCTGCGGTCGGCGAACACTTCGCTGGCGGTACGCAGGCCAAGCTTTTCGCCAGCACGGATCAGCTCGCTGCCGGCCAGACCGAAGAACACCAGATTGCGATCGAAGTCATGAACCGCCTGCGCGATCGCCTCGGCCAGCCCTGGGTCGCGTACCGCCATGTTGTACAACATGCCGTGCGCCTTGACGTGTACCAGCTTCGTGCCGGCGGCCTGCGCGAAACCAGCCAGCGCGCCGATCTGGTAGAGCACTGTTTCGTAGGCTTCGGATTTACTCAGCGTCATTGGACGTCTGCCGAAACCTTGCAGATCCGGAAAGCCCGGGTGCGCGCCGATGGCAACGCCCCGTGCGATCGCCATGGCGACCGTATTGCGCATCGTGCGCGGGTCTCCACCGTGAAATCCGCAGGCCACGTTGGCGGACGTGACATGCTCGAGTACCGCTTCATCGTTGCCCATGTGCCAGGCACCGAAGCTTTCGCCCATGTCGCAGTTCAGGTCGATCTGGTGCATCACCGTGCTCCCTTGAGGTTATCGAACGAGCGCCGGATGTTCTCGATCCGGAGTTCGCGTTCCAAATGAAGGCGCTGCGCATCGGCAAGCTCGATGCGCTCAAAGCGCAGCAGCTGCTGCGGAACCGCCTGCGCCAGCAGCGGCAGATCGACGCTGGCGATCGCGGCGATCTTCGGGTAACCGCCGGTCGTTTGACGATCGGCCATCAATACGATCGGGTTACCGTCCGGCGGCACCTGGACGCTACCGAACGCGACACCTTCCGAGATCATTTCCAGTGGCGCAGTCAGCGTTAGTGTCGGGCCCTGCAGCCGGTATCCCATGCGGTCGGAGTTTGAGTCCACCCGAAAAGCCTGATCGCAGAAATCGCGATGCGCCTGGTCCGTGAACGCGCTCCATTGCTGGCCCGCCACAAAGCGAATCGGCGCGTCAGCCCTGTCGGTGACCGGATGCGCTGGCGGTTCGCCGGCACCTGAGTGCGCAGCTGCTGCCAAGATCGCCGGGTCCTGCTCACCAATGTCGAGCAGATCGCCTTTTTTGAGTGCCCGGCCAGCGAAACCGCCGAAACCTGCACGCAGATAGGTGCTTTTACTAGCCATGACCGGGGCGACGCGAAACCCGCCGTGAACTGCCAGATAAGCCCGGCAGCCGGAAACACGCTTGCCAAAGTCGAGCTGACTGCCGGCACGTACCAAGACCGGGCTGGCCATCGGGACCGGCGACTCGCCAATCCTGGGCGACAGTTCGGCGCCGCAAATCGCGATCAGGGTGTCTTGCTCGAACGACAGGCTTGGGCCCATCAAGGTGATCTCGAGGCTGGCTTCGTGCTCCGGGTTACCGGCGAGGATATTGGCAACCCGGTGCGACCATTCGTCCATCACGCCACTGACGATGACGCCAAAGCGTTGGTAGCCATATCGGCCGAGATCCTGCAGCGAGCTGAGAGGGCCGGGTTTCAGGACACGGATGCTCATGCGCTTTCTCCCGCCTGTCGGTCCAGTTCGTCGAAGCGTTCACGGGAGATCGGCACGAAGCGGACATGGTCGCCGGGGCGCAGCAGGGTCGGGGGATCGTTGCGCGGGCGAAACAGCTGAAGCGGTGTACGGCCGATCAGATTCCAGCCACCGGGTGTCTCCAGTGTGTAGACCGAACTTTGCTCGCGGGCGATCGCCACCGTTCCAGCCGGAATCTTCACCCTGGGCGTGGACCGGCGCGGCATGGCCAGGCTCGCATCGAGTCCGCCCATGTAGGGAAATCCGGGGGCAAAGCCGAGCATGTACACCACATGGTCCGAGGCGCCATGGCGGCGAATCACCTCTTCCCGGGAAAGCCCGCAGGCCTGCGCCACCTCAAGCAGGTCGGGCCCGAATTCTTCGTCGTAGCAAACCGGAATCTCGACTGTCCGCGCCTCTGTGCGGGTGGCGGTGACGCCCCGCGCGAGGATCGCTGCGATCGTGCGCTCCAGGGCGTCATGCGGCGATGACGCTGCGCCCACGCCCGCGATCTGCTCCGGCCGGTAGTGCACCGCGACTGTGGTGAACGCAGGCACCACGTCGATGACGCCGGCGACCGGTTGGTCGATCAGATGATCGGCAAGCGCGTGCACCCGTGCGTTGATCGCAGGGTCCACGTGCTGGCCTAATACCACCATCAGGCAGCGATCGCTGACCGGTTCGATGCGCCAATCTTTTGTTGCGACAGGTTCCATGCAGGGTCCTTGCAGGCCGTCCAGGCCAGAATGCAGGTGCTGAATTGTGCCGCGACTGGGAATTTGTCGCCTCAGCGGCGCTGGCCAGGTTTCGTTTTTTCGATGTTTAGCTGCCAGGGCTTGCGATCGCGCCCCCGTATCGCTAGCCTCCAGCATCTGCGCAAAACCGCCTTTGACCAACCGGGGACATGCTGTGGGAACTTCGATCGTGCTGAAAATCGCGCTGGACCGCGAGTTATGCCAGGGGCACAACCGCTGCAAGCGCATCGCTCCGGAACTGTTCGAGCTCGATGATTACGGCATCGCCAGCGTCGTCGGGGACGGTACCGTACCAGCCGGTCAGGAGGAACAGGCGCGACTTGCGGTGGCGAATTGTCCGGAGTTTGCGATCAGCATCAACGAGGTTCCGGCAGGAGAGAAACGATGAGCGCCCGCCCGCCGGTCACCGACTGGCTCACCGATTTTGATCATCAGTCGCCGCAGTGGATCGCCGATCCGTTTCCGATATGGGACAAGATCCGCGCGAGCGGTTGTCCGATCGCGCACACCGATCGCTATCAAGGGGTCTACCTGCCGACCCGCTACCAGGATGTTCGTGATATTGCCTATGACCCGGAACATTTTTCGTCACGCCGGGTGGTGATTCGTGAGGAATACCCGCTTGATGCCAAGGCTCCGCCAATCACGTCAGATCCTCCTGAACACCGACCCGCCCGCATGGTGCTGTTACCGGCCTTCACGCCGAAAGTCATTGACAAGCTCGAGGGACATACCCGGGCCTTGTGCGACGAACTAATTGATTCGATCCTGGCCAGGCACGCGGCCGGCGAACCGATCGATGCTGCGGTCGACTATGCGCAACACATCCCCGTTCGGGTCATCGCGCACATGATGGGCCTGCCCTCTGACACCGGAGATCTGTTCCGTGAGTGGATCCACCTGACCCTGGTTGCCGGAATCACCGATCCGCAGGCGCTGATGCGTGGGTTCAGCGAGATGACGCACTATCTGAAGGATGTGGTCGCCGAGCGTCGCGCCAATCCGGGCGAGGATCTGGTCTCGTATCTGCTGCAGGCCAAGTTTGACGATCATGAGTTCGACGATGAGCACGTGATTGGCACCTTGCGCCTGCTGCTAATCGCCGGCATCGACACGACCTGGAGCGGACTGGGTTCCAGCTTGTGGCATCTGGCCACGCATGCTGATGATCGCCGACGTCTGGTTGCCGAACCCGATCTGATGCCGACCGCCATCGAGGAATTCCTGCGCGCCTATTCGCCGGTGACCATGGCACGGGTCATCAAGGAAGATACCGAACTGAACGGTTGCCCGATGAAGGCTGGGCATGGCGTTTTGCTGTCCTTTCCCGCGGCCAATCGTGATCCCGAGATGTTTCCGGATGCCGACAAGGTGCTGATCGATCGCAAGGAAAACCGCCACGCGGCGTTCGGACTTGGTATCCATCGCTGCATCGGCTCAAACCTGGCGCGTATGGAGATGACGGTCGGCGTCGAGCAGTGGTTGCGCCGCATCCCTGAATTCACGCTGGATAAGGACCGGCCGATGACCTGGTCGATCGGT
>JALRBB010000160.1 GCA_023257915.1 Quisquiliibacterium sp.
ATGTCGCGGCGGCAGAAGCCTTCCGGCCAGTCGATCCGGTCCACCGCCGCATAGGCGCGCTCGCGCGCCTCGGCCACGTCGCGGCCGATGGCGGAGACGTTGAGCACCCGTCCGCCATTGGCCAGGATGCGGCCGTCCGCCGCCTTCGGGACCCAGGTCGATGACCCAGTCGGCCGTCTTGATAACGTCCAGATTGTGCTCGATAACCACCACGGTATTGCCGGCGTCACGCAAGGCATGGATCACGCGCAACAGCAGCGCGATGTCGTGAAAGTGCAGTCCGGTGGTCGGTTCGTCCAGGATGTACAAGGTCTTGCCTGTACCACGCTTGGACAACTCCTGCGAGAGTTTCACGCGCTGCGCCTCACCACCCGACAGCGTGGTCGCGCTCTGGCCGAGCCGGACATAGCCCAGGCCAACCTCGAGCAGCGTGTGCAGCTTGCGTGCGATCAGTGGCACATTCGCGAAGAAGGTATGCGCCTGCTCGATCGTCATCTCGAGCACCTCGGCGATGTTGCGGCCCTTGTACAACACCTCAAGCGTCTCGCGGTTGTAGCGTTTGCCGTGGCAGGTGTCGCAACTGACGTAAAGATCCGGCAGAAAATGCATTTCCACCTTGATCACGCCGTCACCTTCACAGGTTTCGCAGCGGCCGCCCTTGACGTTGAATGAGAAGCGTCCGGGTCCGTAGCCCCGTTCGCGTGCGGTCGGCGTTTCGGCATACAGATCGCGGATCGGAGTGAACAGGCCCGTGTAGGTGGCCGGGTTCGAGCGCGGCGTGCGTCCGATCGGGCTCTGGTCGACCGCAATCACCTTGTCCAGATGCTCCAGCCCATCGATTGCCTCGTGCGGCGCCGGTTCGGCCTGCGAGCCGTACAGATGTCGCGCAACGGCGTTGTGCAGCGTGTCGTTGACCAGCGTTGACTTTCCCGAGCCCGATACGCCAGTCACGCAGACCAGCAGTCCAAGCGGGATCTCGGTGTCGACGCTGCGCAGGTTGTTGCCGCTCGCGCCGGTGATCCGCAGCACCCGGTCGCCGCGCGGGACTCGCCGCTGCGGCACCTCGATGCACAGGCTGCCGGCAAGATAGCGGCCGGTCAGCGAGTTTTCATTCGCGACGATGTCGGCCGGACTGCCCTGTGCGACCACGTTGCCGCCGTGCACGCCGGCACCCGGCCCCATGTCGATCACGTGGTCGGCGGCGCGGATCGCATCTTCGTCATGCTCGACCACCAGCACCGAGTTGCCCAGGTCGCGCAGATGCCTCAGCGTGTCGATCAGCCGGTCGTTGTCGCGCTGATGCAGTCCGATCGACGGCTCGTCGAGCACGTACATCACGCCGGTCAGTCCGGAGCCGATCTGCGAGGCGAGCCGAATGCGCTGCGATTCCCCGCCCGACAGCGAGTCCGCCGAGCGATCCAGAGACAGATACTCCAGCCCCACGTTGTTCAGAAAGCGCAGCCGGCTGACGATCTCGCGGGCAATTCGCTCGCCGACCACATGGCGGGCGCCAGGCAGCTCCAGCGCCTCGAACCAGTTAAGCGCCTCTTTGAGCGTCCAGTGCCCGATCTCCCAGATCGGGCGGTCAGCTCCCCGTTCGCCGACGCGCACGAAGCGAGCTTCGCGCCGCAGGCGCGTGCCATCGCAGGCCGGGCAGGCGCGCACGCTACGCAGCTTGGCAAGTTCCTCGCGCACATGGGCCGAATCGGTTTCGCGCAGCCTGCGCTCCAGGTTCGGTAGCACTCCCTCGAACGGATGCTCGCGCGCGACGCTGCGTCCGCCATCTCCCAGGTAGGTGAACGGAATCTGGGTGTCGCCAGATCCATGCAGGATCACCTCGCGCACCGAGTCGGGCAGTGCGTCGAACGGGGTGTCGACATCGAATTCGTAGAACGCCGCCAGGCTCAGCAGCATCTGGAAATAGAACTGGTTGCGCCGATCCCAACCCTTGATCGCCCCGGCGGCCAGGCCGAGGTTCGGGAATTGCACCACGCGACGCGGATCGAAGTACTCGACAGTGCCCAGGCCGTCGCACTCGGGGCAGGCGCCGGCCGGGTTGTTGAACGAGAACAGTCGCGGCTCGAGCTCTCGTAGTGAGTAGTCACATACCGGGCAGGCGAAGCGATTCGAAAATAAGCGTTCCTGGCTACTGTCGATATCCTCAATGACCGCACGGCCGTCGGCGATCCGCAATGCGGTCTCGAACGACTCGGCCAGTCGCTGCTTGATCGAGGCACCAACCTTGATCCGATCGACGACCACATCGATCGAATGCCGCTGGTTGCGGTTCAGCTGCGGCAAGTCGGTGTCGAGTTCATGCACCCGCGGCTTGCCGCCCTCGCTGCGCACCCGAACCCGCACGAAGCCCTGTGCCCGCAGGTCCTCGAACAGTTCCTGGTGCTCGCCCTTGCGGTCGGTGCGCACCGGCGCGAGGATCATCAGCCGAGACCCCTCGGGCATCGCCAACACGGTGTCGACCATTTGCGCGACGCTTTGCACCTCCAGCGCGTGTTCCGGATGATCCGGGCAGTAGGGGGTACCGCCGCGCGCGAACAGCAGCCGCAGATAGTCATGAATCTCGGTGACCGTTCCGACCGTCGAGCGCGGATTGTGGCTGCTCGCCTTTTGTTCGATCGAGATCGCCGGCGACAGCCCCTCGATCAGGTCGACATCCGGTTTTTCCATCAGCTGCAGGAACTGCCGCGCGTATGCCGACAGTGATTCGACGTAGCGGCGTTGGCCTTCGGCGTATAGCGTGTCGAAGGCGAGCGACGACTTGCCCGAGCCGGAAAGACCGGTGATCACGATCAGCCGGTTGCGAGGCAGGTCCAGGCTGATGTTCTTTAGGTTGTGCGTGCGGGCGCCGCGGATGCGGATGGATTCCATCAGAGTCGGCGGTCGCCGGGGCAAAAAGGGCAATCGGCTAATATACCGCGTCGCACAAACCGGTGCGCTTTGGCCCTCAGATGACCCCCGATTCCCCTCGAATGACCGCGCTGGAGCGCCGCGCCAGCGTTTCGCTGGCTGCGCTGTTCGCGCTGCGGATGCTGGGTCTGTTTCTGATCCTGCCAGTGTTCGCGGTGCACGCGCGCGGTCTGCCGGGCGGCGAGCAGGCGGCCTTGGTCGGGTTCGCGATGGGGGTGTACGGGCTTGCGCAGGCGATTTTGCATCTGCCCTTCGGACTGGCCTCGGACCGGTTCGGGCGCAAGCCGGTGATCGTCGCCGGTCTGGTCTTGTTCGCGCTGGGCTCGTTTGTCGCGGCGCAGGCCGACAGCGTTGCTGGCGTGGCGATCGGCCGGGCGATCCAGGGCGCCGGAGCGATTTCGGCGGCGGTCACCGCGTTCATCGCTGACAGCACCCGTGAGTCGCAACGCACCAAGGCGATGGCGATGGTCGGTGGCTCAATCGGACTGACCTTCGCATTTTCGCTGGTGGCGGCCCCGGCGCTGTACGGCTGGATCGGCATG
>JALRBB010000501.1 GCA_023257915.1 Quisquiliibacterium sp.
GGCCGGCAGGTTTGCCGTCGGGCATGCCGGGCAGCGCGCTGGTGATCGACGGTGCGATGCAACAGGCGCCGCAGCCGGGGCGGCAGGCAGTCATCCGCGCGGCCTGTCCTCAAGGAACTCCATCGGGTTGCGCGGGCCTGACTGCGGCCTGGACTTCTCCTGGCCGCGCAGCTCGACGCGACGGATCTTGCCCGAGATGGTTTTGGGCAGATCGCTGAACTCGATGCGTCGCACCAGCTTGTAGCCGGACACCCGCTCGCGCAGGAACCCGAAAATGCTGGCCGCGGTCTCGGCGTTCTGCGCGTGGCCGGGCGCGGTGATCACATAAGCCTTGGGCACCAGGCCGCGCACCGGGTCAGGTGAGGGCACGACAGCCGCCTCGGCCACTGCCGGATGCTCGATCAGCACGCTCTCGAGCTCGAACGGGCTGATCCGGTAGCCCGAAGACTTGAACACGTCGTCGGCGCGACCGACATAGGTGATGTAGCCGTCCGCGTCGCGGGTCCCGACGTCGCCGGTGTGATAGTGGCCGTCGCGCATCACCTCGGCGGTCTTGTCCGGGTCGTCGGCGTAACCGTTCATCAGCGCGAGGGGCCGATGCGCCAGGTCGATGCAGATCTCGCCTTCGTCAGCAGGCTTGCCGTCGGCGTCGATCAGCGCGATCCGATAGCCGGGCAGCGGTCTGCCCATCGAGCCGGGCTTTAACGCTGCACCAGGCGGGTTGCCGATCTGCGCGGTGGTTTCAGTCTGGCCGTAGCCGTCGCGAATCGTAATACCCCAGGCGTTGCGCACCTGCTCGATCACCTCGGGATTCAGCGGTTCGCCGGCTGAGATCAGCTCGCGAAGCTGCATCTTCCAGCTTTTCAGGTCTTCCTGGATCAACATGCGCCAGACGGTGGGTGGTGCGCACAGCGTATTGACCTTGTGGGTGACCAGCGTTTGCAGGATCGCCGGGCCATTGAAGCGCGAGTAGTTATAGATGAACACGCAGGCCTGCGCATTGAACGGTGCGAAAAAACAGCTCCAGGCGTGCTTGGCCCAACCCGGTGAACTGATTGTCCAGTGCACGTCTCCGCGGTTCAGACCCAGCCAGTACATCGTCGACAGATGGCCGACCGGATAGCTGACCTGCGTGTGCTGCACCAGCTTGGGCTTGGCTGTGGTGCCGGATGTGAAGTACTCGAATAACGGGTCGCTGGCCTGCGTCGGTTCGGGCTGACTGAAACTGCGCGGCTCGTTCTCGGACTGTGCGAAGTCGATCCAGCCGGAGCCCGCGGCGGGCGCGCCGCCAGCGACGATCCGGTTGATGCCGGCCAGCGCCGCAGCATCCAGGTCGTCGAATTTGGCCATGCCGCCGGCGTTGGTCAGCACATGGCGCACCTTGCCGCGCTGCAGTCGGTCGAGCAGATCGGCACCTGCCAGGTTCGGTGCGGCCGGAATCAGCACCGCGCCGAGCTTGATCGCCGCGAGCATGATCTCCCACAGGGCGATCTCATTGCCCATCATCAGCAGGATCCGGTCGCCGCGCCGAGCGCCCAGGCGCACCAGGAAATTGGCAACCTGGCTGGAGCGCTGAGACAGCTGTGCATAGCTGAGCTGCGCCTGGGTTCCAGACTCCTCGACGATGTGCAGCGCCGGGGCGTGGTTGTCGAGCGCAATATGATCGAAGTAGTCGCGTGCCCAGTTGAAGCCGCTCAGAGCCGGCCACTGAAAGCCGGCACAGGCGGCGCTGTAGTCGGTGCGGTTGGCGAGCAGCAGGTCGCGGGCGGCGAGGAAGCGGTCCAGTTCGGTCGTCACTTCAGTCTCCATGGCGGGTTTTGCCCTCTTACATACCACAGGCCTTGAAGTCCCGGTTCGGATCCTGCTCGAATCCACGCCGTTTGGCCTGGTGTAGCCATCGTTGCCAGATGTTCCCGGGGTAAAACTGACGCCCGGACAGTTCGTGACTTGGCTAGGGTTGGCGGAGTACTCTAAACTTTTTCCGACGACCGGAGACCGCTGATGAGTGCCGACCTGCGCTGCGTTAGTCTGGACGACAAATATGCGATCCGACCCGGCAAGGTGCTCGCCAATGGCAACCAGGCCTTGGTGCGGGCGCTGCTACTGCAGCATGAACTCGATCGACGTGCGGGGCTGAATACCGCCGGCTTTGTGTCCGGCTATCGCGGCTCGCCGATCGGCGGCTTTGACCAAACCTTGTGGTCGGCGCGACGTGCGCTTAAGGATGCGAACATCGTCTTCCAGCCAGGCGTCAACGAGGATCTGGCTGCGACTGCTGTCTGGGGCACGCAGCAGCTTGCGGTCATCGGCGACGCGACGGTCGATGGCGTGTTTGGCCTGTGGTACGGCAAGGGGCCAGGCGTGGATCGTTCCGGCGATCCGCTCAAGCACGGTAACTATTCCGGCACGCATCCGAACGGCGGGGTGTTGGTCGTCACCGGCGACGACCATCCGGGCAAGTCGTCGACGGTCGCACACCACAGCCAGCAGGCGCTGGCCGCGCATTCGATCCCGACACTGTATCCGTCGGATGCCGGCGAGTTCGTGCAGTTCGCCTTGCTTGGCTGGGCGATGTCGCGCTACAGCGGTTGCTGGGTCGGCTACAAGGTTGTCAATGAAACCGTCGAGCAGACGCTGACCAGCGAGTTCGACCCGAACGAGTTCAAGCTCGAGTTACCGGATCGCGGCGAGCTGCCTCCCGAGGGCATCCACTATCGCGGCGTCTACAACCCGATGATCGACGAGGTGCTGGTGCGCCGCTATCGGCTGCCACTGGTGCAGCGCTTTGCACGCGCCAACCGCATTGACCGGCAGGTGCTTGGCGACGCGAATGCCAGACTCGGTATCGTCACTGCGGGCAAGGCCTGGCACGACGTGCGACTCGCGCTTCGCGCGTTGGGCATCGACGAGACGCGGGCGCGCGAGCTCGGCATCGCGGTCTACAAGGTCGGGCTGCTGTGGCCGCTGGAGCCCGAGGGCCTGGCGGAATTTGCGGCTGGCAAGCAGGAGTTGTTCTTCATCGAAGAGAAGTCCGCGTTTCTGGAGCCGCAGGCGGCCGCCGCCTTGTACAACCAGGCGCAGCGCCCGCGCATTACCGGAAAGACCGACGGCGAGGGCAGGCCGCTGATGCCGGCCGACCTGGCGGTTGAGCCGCTTGAACTGGTGCCGATGATTGCCGCGCGGCTGCAGGCTTGCGGCATCTGGAATGACGCCTTGCAAAGTCGCCTGGCGGCCGCGCAGGACACCCGCCGTGCTTTAAGCGCGATCACCGCGTCGGCTGACCTGCGCCGCATCCCGTACTTTTGCTCCGGCTGTCCGCACAACACCTCGACCCGGATTCCGGACGGCGGTCGCGCGATCAGCGGCATCGGTTGTCATGGCATGGCGGTCTGGGCCCGCCCGGGGACGATGCTCGGCCCGCAGATGGGCGGCGAGGGCGCCACCTGGATCGGCGCGCATCGCTTTACGGCTCGCGGCCATGTGTTCCAGAACCTCGGCGACGGCACCTACTACCACTCAGGACTGATCGCGGTGCGTGCTGCGGTGGCCAGCGGCGCGAACATCACCTACAAGATTCTGTACAACGATGCGGTCGCGATGACCGGCGGTCAGCCGATTGACGGCCCGATCTCGCCATCGGCAATCGCGCATCAGGTGCTGCACGAAGGTGTCAGGAAGGTGGTGCTGGTGACCGACGATCCTTCGCGCCATGCGAATACCGGCTTGCCGGTGCAGGTGCGCGTCGAGCATCGCGACCGGCTCGAGCAGGTGCAACGCGAGCTGGCCTCCATTCCTGGTTGCACAGTGCTTTTGTACGAGCAGACCTGTGGCGCCGAGAAGCGCCGCCGGCGCAAGCGTGGCGAGTTCCCGGATCCTGACCGGCGCATGTTCATTCACGACGCAGTTTGTGAGGGCTGCGGTGATTGCTCGGCGCAGTCCTCGTGCGTCAGCATCGAGCCGCTCGAAACCGCACTCGGGCGCAAGCGCCGCATCAACCAGTCGAGCTGTAACAAGGACTACTCCTGCGTGAAGGGCTTTTGTCCGTCCTTTGTGACGCTGGCTGGCGCCAAGCCCAAGCGGCCGCGCGCGCTGGCTGCGCCGGAGCATCTGTTTGCCAGCCTGCCGGCGCCAGCAACCGTCAAGATCGGCGATGCGCCCTTTGGCGCCATGATTGCCGGCATCGGTGGCACCGGTGTCATCACGGTTGGCGCCGTGCTGGCAATGGCGGCGCACCTGGAAGGCAAGGCCGCTAGTGTCTATGACATGACCGGTCTGTCGCAAAAGAATGGCGCGGTCTACAGCCATCTGCAGATGGCCGACTCTGCGGCCGGACTTGGCGCCAACCGGCTCGGGCTGGGCGATGCCGACCTGGTGTTTGGTTTCGACATGGTCGCAGCGCTTGGCGACGAGGCCTATCGCACGATGGACCCGGCCCGTACCCGCTTCATCGGCAACGACCGGGTGCAGCCGACCGCCGCAATCACCTCCAACCCGGATGCGAAAATCGAGTTCGGCATGCTGGCACGCAAGATCGGCGAGAAGCTGCCAGATGCGCGCACCCGCTATGTCGACGCCACCGGGATGGCGCTGGCGCTGATGGGCGACACAATCGCGGCGAATTTCTTCGTGGTCGGTGTCGCGTTGCAGTCTGGCTGGCTGCCGGTGGGGCTGGCCGCGATCGACCGCGCGATCGAGCTGAACGGCGTGCAGGTGGACTTCAACCGCCGCGCGCTGAACTACGGCAGGCTCTGGGCTCAGGATCCGGCGGCGCTGCAGGCATTACTCGGTGACACCGCGCCGGGTGCGCAGCAGGCGCCGGTGCAGTCGCTCGATGAGCTGGTGCATGACCGTGTGCAGCTGCTGACCGACTATCAGGACGCCGCCTGGGCGCAGCGCTATCAGCGGCTGGTGCAGCGAGTGCGCGAGGCCGAGCGCCGCGTCGCCGGCTCTGAAGGCGGGTTTAGCGAGGCGGTCGCGCGCTATTTCGCCAAGCTGATGGCCTACAAGGACGAATATGAGGTGGCGCGCCTGTACAGCAGTGCGCAGTTCCGCGAAAAGCTACGCGCTGAGTTCGACGACATTGGGCAGATTCGCTTGAATCTTGCACCGCCGCTGTTCGCGCAGCGCGACCCCGACACCGGCTTGTTGCAAAAGCGTGAATACGGCCCCTGGATGCTGACCGCAATGGGATGGCTCGCGAAGCTGCGTGGCCTGCGCGGCGGCCCGCTCGACTTGTTCGGGCGCACCGAGGAGCGTCGCATGGAGCGTGGCCTGATCGACGACTATGAAGCCCGCATTGACGGCTTGCTGGCCGAGCTGAGCGCTGAGCGTCTTGCGATTGCGACGCAGATTGCGCAGGTGCCCGAGCAGATCCGCGGTTTCGGGCATGTGAAATTGCGCCATGTCGAGCAGGCGCGTTTGCGCTGGGAGTCGTTGGCCGGCCAATGGGACGGTGAAACCGCGAGTGCAAGCGATGGCGCGATGAAGATCATCCCGCTGGTGCGGGCAGCCTGAGCGCGTAGAGACCGTGACCTGCGCCGACTTAAACAGTTAAACGATCAGGCAAGCACGATGAATCCATCCGCACCTGTGATCTCGCCACCGCCGGTCACGGAATTCGTCTACGAGGCAATCGTCGAGATCGCGCCGCGCGAGGCGCTTGGCCGCTCGCCGCTCGGTGAACGCTTCATCGTGCCGATTCTTGGTGGCAGTTTCGAAGGCCCCAGGTTGCGCGGCGTCGTGCTGCCCGGTGGAGCTGACCGGCAACTGGTACGTGCCGACGGTGTGCGTCGGCTCGATGCGTTTTATGAGATGCGCACCGACGACGGCACGGTGCTGACGGTGCGCAACCGGGTGCTGATCGATGATCCGCCTGGTGCGACCCGCTATGCCTTCTCGAATGTCGAGATCACCGCACCGGAAGGGCCGCATGACTGGCTAAATCGCCGCGTGCTGGTTGGCACGCTGAACACGATGCAACCGGAACGCATGGCAGTGCGAATCCGGGTGTATCAGCTGATCTGATCTGAGCTGATTTGAGCGCAGCGCCGCCTTTGGTCGTGGTCGGTGCGAGGTTCAGGCGCAACGCCCGCTGGCAAACCCGTCAAGAAACGCGTTCAGATTGTCGCCAAGCTCCGGGCCGAGATAGCCACCTTCCTGCACCAGGACCGTGGGCAGGCCCAGCGCCGCAATCTTTGCGGCCATCTGCGTGAAGCCCGCGCGGGTGATCGTCATGCCCTGTAGTGGATCGCTTTCGGATGCGTCCAGACCCAGCGCGACCACCAGCGCGCCAGGTGCGAAGCGTTGGATGCGCTCCAGGGCCAGATCGCCGGCGGCCAGCCAGCTTGCGTCGGAACTACCCAGCGGTAGCGGCAGGTTCAAGTTGAAGCCCTCGCCCGCGCCTTCGCCGCGCTCATGCGCATGGCCCCAGAAGTACGGATAAAAGTGATGCGGGTCGGCGTGAATCGAAACCGTCAGCACATCGCGCGACGCATAGAAGATGCCCTGGGTGCCGTTGCCGTGGTGTACGTCGACATCCAGCACCGCGACACGCGCATGCGAGCCGCGCAATCGTCTGGCTGCAATGGCGGTGTTGTTCAGAAAGCAAAATCCCCCGGCCATGTCGGCATAGGCATGATGCCCGGGCGGGCGGCATAGCGCGTAGGCCTCGCGTTCGCCGCCCAGGACCGCGTCGGCAGCATGCACCGCGACCTGAGCGGCTGCGTAGGCCGCCTCCCAGGTTCCTGGGCCGATCGGCGATGAAGTGTCGGCTGCATGCCACCCCGCGCGCCCGACGATGCCGCGCGGATAGGTGGCTGGACGATGGCCCGGGTGCACGTTCGGGATCACCTCGCTGCTGGCGCCTGGCAGTTTCGTCCACTCGCGATGTGCAGTCTGCAGGTAGTCGATGAATTCGGGCGTGTGCACGTCCGCAATCGGACCGAGCCCAGCGTCTCCGGCCTCGAGCAGCTGGTGCCCGCTGGCGCGGGCTGCCGCAAGCAGGATCTCGCCGCGTTGCGGTTGCTCGGCGGCGGGGCGCTTTTCGCCGCGGACCAGGAAAAATTGCGGGTCATGCAGTGCATGCCGGGTAGTGTGGAAGATCTTCACGGCGGCCCTTGCGTTCAGGTTTTGTGAGTGATTGCCTGTCAGTCGCAGCGTACCGACATTCCGCCATCGACAACGATTTCGGTGCCGGTGATAAAGCGCGCTTCATCCGAGGCCAGAAACAGTGCCGCGTTTGCGGTGTCGCGACCATCGCCCATGAATCCGAGCGGAATACGTGCCAGCCGCTCGGCCAGCAGTGCATCGACGTTTCCGCCGGCACGCTGACCCGCGAGGCGGGCCTCGACCATCGGGGTATGCAGCTGTCCCGGGACCACGGTGTTGACGCGGATGCGGTGCGGGGCGTACTCCACCGCCACCACCTTAGAGAACTGGATCACCGCAGCCTTGGTCGCCGCATAAGCGCACTGCGCCGAGCCGGTCCAGCGCAAGCCGGAGGTCGATGACAGATTGACGATCGCGCCACCGCCTTGCTCGACCATCACTGGCAGCGCATGCCGGCAACCCAGATAGACGCTGGTCAGGTTGTGATCGATCTGCCGTTGCCAGACGGCCGGGTCAAGCGCCACCGGCCCACCCTTGGCTGAGCCGCCGACGTTGCTGACCAGCACGTCGATGCGCCCGAAGCGTTCGCGGCAGTGCGCGACCATCGCTGCAATCTGCTCCTCACGGGTCACATCGCACAGCCACGGTTCCGCGATACCGCCGGCCTGTCGCACCCGCTCGAGAGTCTCGGCCATCGTGGCCTCATCGCGATCGACTGCGAGCACGCGCGCACCTTCCTGGGCAAATCGCACGACGGTTGCACGACCATTGCCCCAGCCGGGACCGACGCAGCCCGCGCCGGTCACGATGGCAACCTTGTTCTCCAGACGCTTGGACATCATGTCACTCCGGTAGTTCGGTCATTGAAGCCGTAGAGGTGAAGCCGTAAAGGCGTGCAGGGTTGTCGACCAGCAGAGCCTGCTGCTGTTGCGCGGTACTGGCGAACATCGGGATCATGTCGACGATGTCGCCGTCGTCCGGCGGCGCCGCCCGAAAGTTCGGGTGCGGCCAGTCGGTGCCCCAGACCACCTTGGACGGATGCTGCGCGAGCAATGCCTGCGCATAGGGCAGCGCGTCGGTCCAGGGTGCGTCAATGCGCGACGCCCGTTCCAGCCCACTGACCTTGACCCATAGATGTGGCTGCTCGAGCAAGCGCAGCAGCGCATCGAAGGCTCGACCGGCATGCTCCGACCCGACCTCGACGCGTGCCATATGGTCGATCACCACCGGCACCGGCATTGCGGCCAGCGCAGGTGCCATGCTTGCCATCAGCTTGCTGTCCAGATGGATCTGCAAATGCATGTTGAAGCGCTGCAGCCTGCGCGCAAGCCCGGCCACCGCGTCGATCGGTGTTCCTCCGGCCAGGTGGGCCATGTAATTGAAGCGCACGCCACAAAAATCCTGATCCGCGAGCCTTGCCAGCGTGTTGTCATCGACATCGACCGGGCATAGCGCCACACCCTTGTAACGTCCCGGGCGCGCCGCAATCGCATCGGCAACAACGCTGTTGTCGAAACCATGACAGCCTGACTGCACGATCACGCAGCGCGCGATGCCGATCGCATCATGCAGCGCGAATAGCAGTTCCTTGGGTGCATCGGCCGGGCGAAAGCGTGCGTCAGGCGCGTACGGAAAGCGTGTGGTCGGACCGAACACATGCACATGCGAATCGCAGGCGCCAGGCGGCATCCGAAACCGCGGGGCACGAGGCGCCGGATGGTAGGTGGGGACCGTGTCGTTCATCGGTTTGTTGGGTTTGGAGTCTGTCTGACTTTCAAGGACGCGACTGATGCGTGCGGATCAGATGTCGTTCCGGTCAGGCCGCGGTCAACCCGAAGCTGGGCACCTTCGCGGCGAATCTGTCCAGCCAGGCGACCAGCGCCGGATGCTCGTCACGCCAGGTCATCGGCTGACGCCAGTCCAGATAGGCCAGCGCACAGGCCAGCGCCAGCGAGGACAGATCAGGCTGGTCAATGGGCGGCGGCGCCGCGCCGATCGCCGCGAGCGCGCGCTGCACCTTGCCGCGCTGATGCTCCAGCCATCGATCCGAAATCTGCGGCGGCTCGCGAAACCGGCCCTCGTAGACCATCAGCAGCGCCGCATCGGTAATGCCGTCGGCCAGCACCGTGCGGGTCAGTACATCGAAATGCGCGCGGCCGGATGTCGGCAGCAGCGGTGCGCGCTCCGAGATCGAGTCGAAATACTCGACGATGACCCGGCTGTCGAACAGCACGCCGCCATCGGGCAGGATCAGACAGGGCATCTTGCCGAGCGGGTTCTGGCTGCGCAGCGAGTCGTTGGCGTCCAATGTGTCGGCGGGTACCACGTCGACGCGATCCTGCAGGCCGTGGATCAGCATCGCCATCCGTGTCTTGCGGCCATACGGCGACGTGACGCTCGTGCGCAGGATCATTCGTCCGGAATTTGCGGTCTCGCTCATGGAAACGCCCTCGTGCTTGCGACGCGGGCAGTGTACGAAGCGCAGGGCTCACCGGTGCGCGGGCGGCGCACCGGATTTCCGGGAGATGGGCTACATGCTGCGGCGATACTGACCGCCAACCTCGAACAGCGCCGCGGTGATCTGGCCCAGCGAGCAGCAACGCACCGCGTCCATCAGCACCTCGAACACATTGCCGTTGGCGATCACGGTGCTCTTGAGTCGCTCGATCATCGGGCCGGACTGCTGGGCATGGCGCGCATGAAAGTCGGCCAGGCGTTGCAGCTGCGAGCGTTTTTCGTCTTCGGTCGAGCGCGCCAGCTCCAGCGTTTCCGGGATCGGGTCGCCATGCGGGTTACGAAAGGTGTTCACACCGATGATCGGATGCTCACCGGTGTGCTTGAGCATCTCGTAATGCATGCTCTCGTCCTGGATCTTGCCGCGCTGATAGCCGGTTTCCATCGCGCCGAGCACGCCCCCGCGGTCGGCGATCCGCTCGAACTCGGCCAGTACCGCTTCTTCGACCAGCTCGGTCAGCTCGTCGATGACGAATGCGCCCTGGTTCGGGTTCTCGTTCTTGGCCAGACCCCACTCGCGATTGATGATCAGCTGGATCGCCATCG
>JALRBB010000006.1 GCA_023257915.1 Quisquiliibacterium sp.
TGGGTGGCCAAAATCAGGTGAATGCCAGCGGCCCGGGCCTTTTGGGCGAGGCGGGCGATAAGCTCCTCAATCTTCTTTCCGGCGACCATCATCAGATCGGCAAGCTCGTCGATGACCACGACGATCTGAGGCAGCCGCCCCAGGGGCTCGGGTGCATCCGGAGTCAGCGAGAACGGATTGGGGATCAATTCCTCGCGGCGCTCGGCGTCAGCGATCTTCGCGTTGTAGCCGGACAGGTTGCGCACCCCCATCTTGCTCATCAACCGATAGCGCCGCTCCATCTCGGCGACGCACCAGTTCAACGCATGACCGGCCTGCTTCATGTCGGTCACCACCGGCGCGAGCAGATGCGGAATGCCCTCGTAGACGCTCATCTCCAGCATCTTCGGGTCGATCATGATCAGCCGGACCTGCGAAGGGTCCGACTTGTATAGCAGCGACAGCAGCATCGCATTGATCCCGACCGACTTGCCCGAACCGGTAGTGCCGGCCACCAGCAGGTGCGGCATCTTGGCCAGGTCCGCGACGATCGGATTGCCAGCAATGTCCTTACCAAGCGCAAGCGTCACCGGCGAGGCGCTATCGGCATAGACCTTGGAGCCGAGAATCTCGGACAAGCGCACCGACTGGCGACGCGGATTGGGCAACTCGAGCCCCATCAGGCTCTTGCCCGGAATGGTCTCAACCACCCGAATCGAGACCAGCGACAAGGCCCGGGCAAGGTCCTTGGACAGGTTGACGATCTGACTGCCCTTGATGCCGGTGGCCGGTTCGATTTCGTAACGGGTAATCACCGGACCTGGATAGGCCGCAACCACATTGGCCGCAACGTTGAAATCGGCAAGCTTCTTTTCGATCAGACGCGAGGTGTACTCGAGCGTATCGGCAGAGACAGATTCCTGGACTACCGGCGGCGGGTCGAGTAGGGACAGCGCCGGCAGTTCGGTATCGGCCGGCAGATCGGAAAACAACTGCACCTGACGCTCGGCAACTACACGCTCGGACAGTTCAATCGGCGGCAACTGCGGCTCGATGCGAAGCGGTGCCGGATCATCCTCAAAAATGCGCCGTTTCTCCTCGACCTGCACCTCGCGTTCACTGGCCGCGACCTCGCCGATGCGCCGATCGCGGCGGGCGGAAATTGCGTTGCCCAGCGCGAGCACCGTTTGCTCGATGAACAAGCCAATGGCCTCAAAGATCGCAAGCCAGGAAACACCAACCCACAGACTGAACCCAGCCGCGATCGCAACAAACAGCGTCAACGTGCCACCGGTGGGCCCGAGCGCGAGGAACAACGGATCGGAAACCAGTTCGCCAATGATTCCGCCCGGTGCCAGCGGCAAGGCCAGTGTCAGGCTGTGCATCCTTGCCGACTCGAGGCCGACGCAACCGAGGAGCAGCATCCCGAAGCCTAGCCAGCGCTCCCAGGCAAAGCGTTGCCCTTCGGCCGGGCGCTCGTCGCTTCCGGTCAGCACAAGAGCGGGCCTCAAGCGACGATAGCCACGCGCGACGCTGGCCACACAAAGGCCGATCAGCAGATACGAGGAGGTGCCGAACAGATAGAGAAGCAGATCCGCGAACCAGGCCCCGACCCTTCCACCCGCGTTGTGAACAGTTTGCGAGGCCACCGCATGTGACCAACCCGGATCGGCACGGTCATAGGTGAACAGGATCAGCAGCAAGAACAGGCCAAATGCGACCTCAAGGATCCAGAACGCCTCGCGAATCAACTCGACGGCTCGTTCCGGAAGCCCGAATCCGGACACCATGCTGCGACGCATCGTCGTGGATCCGGCCGTAGCCGCCGCGCGCGCCATCGTCTCAGCGCCCCGCGCTCGTGCCCGCAAGCACGGTCAGACGAGTCGGTATCACAGCGCAATCAACGCGATTTTTAGTCAACGGCATTCCGGGACGACAATCAGGATTGCCTATAATTTCGCACAAAGCACGCTGCAAATCAAAAACCAGGTGAAGTTCTTCGCCTAAACCCATGATTTGACGGCATTTTTGCAACGATTTTCGCGAAAGAACCCGATGAGCACAGCCAAGCACTGCCGAGTCCTGATTCTCGGCTCCGGCCCCGCCGGCTACACCGCCGCCGTCTATGCGGCTCGCGCCAACCTGAATCCGGTGCTGATCACCGGTCTTGCCCAGGGTGGTCAACTGATGACCACGACCGATGTCGACAACTGGCCCGCAGACGCCGACGGAGTGCAGGGACCGGACCTGATGACCCGCTTTCAGGCCCACGCGGAGCGTTTCAATACCGAAATCATCTTCGACCACATCCATACGGCGAAGCTGGACGAAAAGCCCTTGCGACTGATTGGCGACTCCGGCGAGTACACCGCCGATGCGCTGATCATCGCGACCGGCGCCTCCGCCAAATATCTTGGCCTGCCCTCTGAGCAGGCTTTCAGCGGCAAGGGGGTGTCTGCCTGCGCGACCTGTGACGGCTTCTTTTATCGCGGCCAGGATGTGGCGGTGATCGGCGGCGGCAATACCGCGGTCGAAGAGGCGCTCTATCTGTCGAACATTGCCCGCAAGGTCACCGTCGTGCATCGTCGTGACAAGTTCCGCGCCGAGCCGATCCTGATCGACAAGCTGATGGACAAGACCCGCAACGGCAATGTCGAAGTGCGCTGGTTCAACGAACTCGACGAGGTGCTTGGCGACGACAGCGGCGTGACCGGCGTGCGCCTGCGCGACAAGCAGAGCGGCCAGAGCAGCGATATCGACCTGCAGGGGGTGTTCATCGCCATCGGACATGCGCCGAACACCGAACTGTTCACCGGTCAGCTCGACATGAACAATGGCTACATCATCACGCGCAGCGGCCTGCAGGGACAGGCAACTGCCACCAGCGTGCCGGGTGTGTTCGCCGCCGGCGATGTGCAGGACCATGTGTATCGACAGGCGATCACCAGCGCCGGCACTGGCTGCATGGCAGCGTTGGATGCTCAGCGCTACCTCGAGTCACTGGAGGACTGATCCGGCTAGCCAGCTGGATCAGCCGGCCCACGATGAAGAGCTTCGCTGAACTTGGCAAGCTCAAAAAGGCTCTGCAAGCCAGGGAGCAGGCCGAGCGCGAGGCGCGTGCGCGAGCGAAGGCGGAACGCGAGCGCCAGGAGCGAGAGGCTCGGGTCTTTCGCGATGCGCTCGGTGATGTGAAGCCGATCAAAGCGACCGGGCGGGTGCAACATGCACCGGATCCCCCTGCCCCGCACCCGATCCAGCGCGAACGCGACGAACGCGAGGCTCTACAGGCCTCGCTCTCGGACGAAATCGATATCGAACGTCTGCTCGATGTCGATGAATCGCTGTCGTATCGGCGCGAGGGCGTTGGCTCGGATGTACTGGCTCGACTGCGGCGTGGTCATTGGGTCGTGCAGGCACAACTTGACCTGCATGGCCTGCGGGTCGATGAGGCGCGCAACGCACTGGTCGCCTTCATCGCGCAGGCCTTGAAGCGCGGCCAGCGCTGCTTGCGGGTGATCCACGGCAAGGGCCTGGGATCGATCGGCAAGGAACCAGTCCTCAAGGGCAAGGTGCTCAAGTGGCTGGTTCAGCGCGACGAGGTGATCGCCTTTTGTCAGGCACGACCGACCGATGGCGGCGCCGGCGTGCTGATCGTGTTGCTGCGCGCCGGTAGCTAATCGACTGGCCCGGTCAGCTCAGCTCAGATCGCACACACGCCTGCAGCTGCCGGCTCACCGTCACTGGCCACGCCAACCGGTTTCTTTTGCATCGGCTGCACACCGTTGCGCACCGAGATGATCTCGGCAAGGATCGAAACCGCGATTTCAGCGGGTGTGCGACTGCCGATGTGTAAGCCGATCGGACCATGCAGGCGCTCAATCTCTCCCGCCGACAGATCGAACATCGCGAGCCGCTCACGACGCTTGGCATTATTGGCCCGCGAACCCAGTGCTCCGACATAGAACGCCGGCGACTTCAGGGCCTCCAGCAGTGCCAGATCATCGAGCTTCGGGTCGTGCGTCAATGCGACGATCGCAGTATTCGCATCCGGGCGAAACTCATTGACGACATCATCCGGCATGCCGGGCAGATAGGAAACGTCGGGCAGCTCCAGCGTCGAAAAATACTCCTCGCGCGGATCGCAGACGAACACTTGAAAATCGACCGCTCCTGCCATCTGCGCGAGCACGCGTGACAACTGGCCGGCACCGATCATCAACAGCCGATAACGTGGCCCGAAGACCGTGCGCAGCAGGCGGCCATCAAAGGAGAGCTCTTCACCGCGGGTTGCGGACTCGAGGGTGACCTTGCCAGTTTGCAGATCGAGGCAGCGGGCGATCAACTCGTGCGTCGCCGTACGGCGCAGCATGTCTTCGATCCAGCCGGTTTCAGTGACAGGCTCCTGCACCAGTTCGAGTGTGCCGCCGCAGGGCAATCCGAAGCGAGCGGCCTCATCGCGCGACACGCCATAGGTCACCAGACCGGCCTTGTCGGGCTGCCCGCTCTTGCGCACCCGATCAATCATGTCGTCTTCGACGCAGCCTCCGGAGACCGAGCCGACGACTCTGCCGTCGTCACAAATCGCCAGCAGTGCGCCCGGTGGCCGGGGTGCCGAACCCCAGGTCTGAATCACGGTCACCAGGCTCACTCGATGCCCGGCACGGGTCCATTCGAGCGTCCGCTCGAGTACTTCACGATCGATACTGTCCATTACGATTCTCCACGACAGGCGTCCGAATCTACCTGATCGTTCAATTTTCCCCGATCCCAGCCTTCGACGCGACGCCCAAGTCGCTGCTCCAGCGCGACGATGTCCTGCGGCGTGTCCAGGTCGACGACGGTATGGTCATTCGGCGCCTCGAAGCTTGCCACGACTTGTCGGTTCCGGTCGATAAACCCGCGCAAGCCTGCGGAATCATCAGCAGCCAGCAAGACCTCATCGACGACCGATCGCTCAACGACGACCGGATTGCCGCGCAGGCCCTGTGCACGCGGCACCAGCACGCGCCGACCGGCGGGCCTCGCCGCGAATGCCGCGAGCAGCCCTGAGATGTCTTGCGGCTCCAGCAAGGGCAGATCGCCGAGGACGACCAGAACCGGATCGGCATCGGGCGCAAGCGCGCGCAAGCCAGCGAGCACCGAGCTTTGCTGCCCAGCCTGATAGCCCGCATGGTGAAGCACCCGAGCCGAACAGCCCTCAAGCACTGGTGCGATCTGCGTCGCATGATGACCAAGCACGACCACCACGTCGCCGACACCAGCCTCGTGCAGCACCCGCAAGGTGCGCCGGACCAACGGTTCGCCATCAATCTCGAGCAACAGCTTGATGATGCCTCGCATCCGACTGGCAAAACCGGCCGCCAGCAGCACCGCCGCAGGACGCGAAGCGGCTTGTTGTCGCGCCACACTCATGCCGACCCACTCCTTGCTGTGGTCAGCGCCTGCGCCGCCGCGTGCGCTGACGCCCAGGCCCATTGAAAGTTGTAGCCGCCAAGCCAGCCAGTCACATCGAGCACCTCGCCAACGAAATACAGCCCGCGTACGGTGCGCGATTGCATCGTGCGTGGATCGATCTCGCGGGTATCGACCCCACCGGCGGTGACCTCAGCCTTGCGGTATCCCTCCGAGCCGCTCGGCGTCAATTGCCAGCCGTGAACCGACTCGGTCAGGCGCTGCAGATCCCGCTTGCCGAGCTCGGCAACCCGCGCAGATGGCTGCAGACGCGGTTCGGCAATGCTCAGATGCTCGAGCCATTCCTGCGCGAGCCGCCGCGGCATGCACTGCGCGAGCACTCCGGCCAACTGCTGACGCCCCGAGGCACGCGCCGCCTCGAGCGCCGCATCCAGCGCACCGCCCGGCGCAAGGTCGACCTGCACGGGTTGCCCGGGCCTCCAGAAGGTCGAGACCTGTAGCATCGCCGGTCCGGACAGCCCGCGATGCGTAAACAGCAGATCTTCGTCAAACACCGGCGAGTGCGCGCTGGCCGGCGTGCCGATCGAAACCTGCACCGCAATACCAGCCAGACGCGCG